>CAYWIC010000054.1:0-30491 GCA_964458115.1 uncultured Anaerolineales bacterium
CCTGATGGGGTGGGGATTCATTGCCCTGGCTTTGGTCTTCTTCTCGATGTGGAACCCGTTCATCATGCTGGCTGGCTCGCTGCTGTTCGGCACCCTTTGGCAGTTATCACTCAACCCACAGTTGGTCCTGCCAGGGTTGTTCTCGCGCTACGTCTGGAGGACAGTCCCCTTTGCCATTACTCTGATTGTCTTGTTCAGTATGTCGATGAAGTGGTTCAGGACACGTTGGGGCGCTGCAAAGCCGGAAGCTTTGGGATTGCCCTATGTAAAAGAATAAGTTTAAGCACAAAATCTGACGGGGCATCTATTCAATAGATGCCCCGTTTCTTTTGTCATAATAATTGTGATTTTTGTAAGTTGACATGTCTGACAATCGAAGAATAAAATAACCAAGCAGCATTATCTGGAACAATGACCTAGCTTGATAACTGGCATCCGCCTCAATCTTCATCGAAAGGAATGCTACATGACATATCAAATTGATATCCTGGGAGGGCAATTTTGACAGAAGAACATCAATCCCTTATTTCTGAACTGAAAGAAACGCGCCAAAAGATCGCTAAAGGGGGAGGTGAAAAACGCATCGATGCCCAGCATGCGAAAGGCAAACAGACTGCCCGGGAACGGGTTCATCAACTTCTGGACGAGGGCAGTTTTTTGGAAGTTGATGCCTATTGGACACACCGTCACAGCGATTTCGGCATGGATGAGAAGCGCTATGCTGGGGATAGTGTGGTCGTGGGCTTTGGCAAGATCAAGGGGCGCATGGTCTGCGTGTACGCCCAAGATTTTACCGTGTTGGGAGGCTCTTTTTCCGAAGTTCACGGCCAGAAAGTAGCCAAGATCCTGGACCTGGCCATGGATTCTGGGGTTCCCGTAATCGGTCTGATGGATTCTGTGGGTGCGCGCATTCAGGAAGGTGTCTACAGCCTGGCGGCTTTCTCGGAGCTCTTCTGGCGCAACACACAGGCCAGTGGTGTGGTCCCGCAGATCAGTGTGATGTTAGGGCCTTGTGCTGGTGGTTCCGTGTATTCCCCCGGTCTGACGGATTTCGTCATCATGACCCAAGATTCCAGCCACATGTTCATCACTGGGCCTAAAGTCATCGAAACTGTCACACGCGAGAAGGTAGATCTGGAATCTCTTGGGGGCACAAGCGTCCACAGCACCGTCAGTGGAGTGGCCCATTTTGCTGCCCAAGACGAAGAGGACGCCTTAGCGATCACCCGGCGCCTGGTCAGTTACCTGCCCGGGAACAATACCGAGTCTCCACCGGGGATTCCCCCCGAGGACGATCCCTATCGGCAAGATAAGAGCCTCGATACC
The DNA here is from genome assembly GCA_964458115.1 of uncultured Anaerolineales bacterium. Classification (GTDB taxonomy): domain Bacteria; phylum Chloroflexota; class Anaerolineae; order Anaerolineales; family UBA11858; genus NIOZ-UU35. Next base: position 1,327 of record CAYWIC010000054.1, read on the forward strand.
ATCGTCCCTACAGACCCAGGTGAGGCTTACGATATCCGCGATGTCATCGAAAAAGTGTTCGATTTAGACAGTTTTCTGCCTGTTCACGAGCATTTTGCACCCAACGCGGTCGTGGGGTTTGCCCGTTTACATGGCCGCGCGGTGGGTATCATAGCAAATCAGCCTCTGGCGGTGGCAGGTGTCTTGGATATCGACGCCTCGGATAAGATCGCTCGCTTTATCCGCTTCTGCGATGCCTTCAACTTCCCCATCTTCACCTTCGTTGATACACCCGGCTTCATGCCTGGGGTCAAGCAGGAGCACGGTGGAATCATCCGCCATGGCGCTAAGATCGTCTATGCCTATTCTGAGGCCACGGTACCCAAGATCGCTGTGATCACCCGCAAAGCCTATGGTGGGGCGTATATCGTCATGAGCAGCAAATATATTCGCACAGACTTGGTCTTTGCCTGGCCAACTGCCGAGGTGGCTGTGATGGGCGCGGATGGCGCCGTCAATATCTTATATTCAAAACAACTCAAGAGTGAAGAGAATCCCGAAGAAGCGCGCCAGGAGATTGTCGCCGAATTCAAAGAGAAATTCTCTAAGCCCTATACTTCGGCTGCCAGTGGGCATATCGATGAGATCTTGATCCCCTCAGAGACCCGGCCGCGCTTGATTGCAGCATTGGAGTTGCTCAAGGACAAGCAGGTTACTTCACGTCCCAAGAAGCATGGCAATATTCCTTTGTAAGCCTTATAAAGGGAGGTACTATTTTGGATAATATCAATCAAGGATTAATGATCTTTGGTGTGGGGATGCTGGTACTGTTTGTTGCGTTAGGTTTACTTGCCTTGATGATCGACTTGCTTGGCAAAGCATTCAAGGAAAAAACTGTATCAGAAGATGATTCTAATCGCGGGGGTGCTGCCCAAGCGCCTATTCCACCCTCATCAACAACTGAGGGAGCTGCGGTTGCAGTCGCAGTGGTAGTTAGCCATCTCCTTTCTCAGAGAGCAGGCTCATCTGAATTGGGGAAACTGCTCGAGCCTCCTCCAGGGCGTTAGCGCATGGATGGAATTTTTGCGCACATCTGCTTTGAATAAAAAATGAAAGGAATGAATTTTGATGAATTCACCCAAGTACAGATTTAATGTAACCGTCGATGGGCAAGATTATCTAGTGGAGGTGCAAGACATCAATGCGGATCCAATAATTGCCACGGTTGCTGACAAAGAATTTGTGGTTTGTTTGAAAGATACCCTAAAAGATGAGCCTAAAGTTGTAGCAACCCCAAAACCGGTCACTCCGGTAGCAGCTCCACCTGTAAAAGCCTCCGCTCCCACGCCAGTGGATCCCTGTGGAGACAACGTTGTTGCACCAATGCCTGGGGATCTGATCGAGATCTATGTAAAGCCCGGAGAGGAAGTGGATGTCGGGCAACCGTTATGCTCATTGGAAGCCATGAAAATGAAAAATACCATCAGGTCACCCCGAGCTGGTGTCATTTCTAGCGTGCCAGTGACTCCTGGGCAGGCAGTTTCCTACGGTGAAGTGTTAGTCACTTTCGAATGAGGGCTGAATGGACATTGAAAACGTACTTCAACTTTTCTTGGCACCGACACTTCTAACTTGGAAAATGGTTGTAATGATCCTGGCAGGGGGCGTGCTGCTCTATTTAGGCATAGCAAAAGATTATGAACCAGTGCTGTTATTACCAATTGGATTCGGTGCTATTTTAACAAATTTGCCACTCACTGGAATTTCTGGTGATCATGGATTGCTAGGCATCCTTTACAAAATTGGCATCGAAACAGAATTGTTCCCGCTTTTGTTATTCATTGGCTTGGGTGCAATGACCGATTTCGGTCCGCTGCTTGAAAACCCAAAAATGGCATTCTTGGGTGCAGCCGGGCATATAGGTATATTTGGGACGTTAATTTTGGCACTAGCGCTCGGATTCGATATGGATCAGGCCGGCTCGATCAGCGTTATTGGAACCATGGATGGTCCAACAGCCATCTTCGTTGCTGCAAGATTAGCTCCGGATATGCTGGCACCTATCACCGAGGCTGCCTATAGTTATATGTCCTTGGTGCCGATCATCCAACCGCCAATTATGCGTTTACTGACAACGGATGCAGAACGCAAAGTGCGCATGCCCTATTCGGAGCGCTCAGTTTCGAAGACGACTCGCGTTCTCTTCCCAATTGTAGTAACCATTTTCATATCCCTGATTGCGCCGGTTGCCTCGCCATTGATTGCCACGATCATGTTTGGGAATCTGATGAGAGAATCGGGCGTTGTCGATCGTTTGAGTAACGCAGCGCAAAACGAGATTGCCAATGTGACCACAATCTTCTTGGGTCTCGCGATAGGCTCAACGATGACAGGTGAGGCATTCATTCGTGTAGAAACATTCTATATCCTGGCTCTAGGTTTATTTGCATTTGTGTTAGATATGGCTGGGGGTGTGCTGTTTGGGAAATTGCTTTATGCGTTGTCAGGCGGAAAATTCAACCCCTTGATCGGAGCGGCAGGGATTAGCGCGTTTCCGATGTCTGCGCGTGTAGTTCAGCGCGTTGGTCAGGAGTACGATTATGAGAATTTTCTGTTAATGCATGCCATGGGTGCGAATACCGCCGGGCAACTTGGTAGTGTAATTGCTGGTGGTGTCGTCTTGGCATTGATTTCTGGTATGATTTAGTTCACTTTAGATATAACAGTCAATTATACAAAGGAGAGCTGTAATGAAAGTAATTGATCTAACTATCCCTTTGGGCGTTGGCACGCCCCCCTGGCCAACCTATGAGCCTTTACAGGTTAAGTATTTCAAGCGCCTAGCCCCTAATGGCGCCAACGGCCAACTGCTTACCCACTCCAACCACCTGGGTACGCACCTGGATGGTGAAATCCACTTTTATACGCCGGGCAAGGATATGGCTGAACTGGATATGGATTTCCTGGTCAATGAAGGTGTGATCGTCGACCTCAGCGATGTGGCGGGAGATTATGATGTCTATTCCAGCAAAATGATCGAGGAGCGAGTCGAAGTCAAAGAGGGTGATATCCTCATCATCCACACCGGGTACCACCACTTTGGCTGGGACCATGACACCGCTGATGAGATCCGCTATATGGTCAAACATCCGGGCCCAGATATTGAATTTGTTGAATGGGCTATCGCCAAGAAATTGCGCTGGATTGGTGTCGATTGTGGTAGTGCAGATCACCCCATGAATACCATCATCCGCAATTGGATGCCCCGCCAAACCAAAGAAGCTGAAAAAGTATTCCAGAATAAGTTTGGCAAGACTTTGGCCGAATTCTATGATGACAGCAAATACCAGATGATGCATATCGCCTTATTCCCGCATGGCATAATTCACGCTGAATGCCTGGGTGGCGATATCGATCTTTTGTTGAATCAGCGCGCCAAGATTGGCTTCTTCCCCTGGCGCTTCGTCGATGGGGAAGCCAGCATCGGCCGCTGTGTGGCTTTCGTGGAAGATGACCGCTACGAAGAATTGATGGTGAAGAAGGCCGGGATGAAGAAAACTCGCTTTGGCGATGCCGTTGAGCCCAGCCATGTCGAGAGTCTGGATAAACTTAGCGCTGCTCTGTTAAAATAATTGGTAAATTTGGAACACGGTTCCTAGCTACAGGAACCGTGTTCCTTTCTAATAATATTCATAAGGAGAAAAATCATGCGACTCGATCCCCCATGTGAAGTTACTCGACCTCAGGTCACCTTTGATGTTGAAGAGATCGAACCCATTCTGCAGGCTCCGCCGATGGATCTGGAGCCCTGGAACCCGGCCACCATTGAATTGAAAGATGGCCGTCACCTTTATATTCGTGAAGCCAAGCTCAAAGAAGCACCCATGATGATGGACTATGTCATGAAGGTCATGCAGGCCAAACACGACTTCTATGATGTTGTTGGCGCGCGTGTCTATGCTGAGCTAGCCGGTTGGTATCGCAAACGACTCAAAGATCCCTACGTATTGGTTGGCATTGTTGATGGCCAACTGGCGGGTTTTGCCAATGGCCGTCTGATGAGCAAAGAGATCAACATCAGCCTGCACACTATGGCTCTGATGCGCGGTTTGCGCATTGGCGCGATCATGTATTACGCTAAAGCGTACTATGGCTTCGAAATCCTGGGCAATCAGGAATGGTGGGCCACATATGAAAGCTACAATGGTTGGAAGCGCTGGGGCGTTGGCATGGCTCAACCCAGCTATCCCTGGCCCGATGTTCAGCACGAATTGGGCGGCGCTCGGGTGTATTACGTCACCAAAAAATACTGGGATGTTTCTATTAAGGAATACGTCCAGCAAATGGTCGGCGCTGACTTAAACTTCGAAGTCTCCGACGAAGTCATCAAAGCCAATGAGACCATGCGTTTGCCAGACGACGTGATGGTGTAATGATTTTGAAAAGACCTCAGAGCGAGCATCGCTCTGAGGTCTTTTCGACTCAATTCAGTTTGCGGAAGAATTTTGACCCGCGATCGGAGGTGAAGCTCCCAAAAATCCTGTTTCTCCCACAATCTTATTCGCTCAAAATAGATTCGTATTAATTAGGAGGATGGTATGTCTATCAAGCGTTTTGCCCTGTTTGCGCTGACCGCATTATTGGTGTTGGTTGTTGCTAGTTGTGCGCCTGCAGCCGAACCTGAAGCCGAAGAAACTGGTGTGCCCACAGTTTTTGCAGCCTTTGCCACAGCCATCGAAGAACCATGGGATGGCGTCATCCATGAAGCATTGAAGAAAGCTGAGAGCGAAGGTCGCATTGCGTACGAGTATACTGATGACATTGGCTACGCCGGGGATATGGAGCGTGTGCTCCGTGAAGTGGCTGAAGAAAGCAAGCCCGATATCGTTTTTGGTGATGCTTTTGGAAACGAAGAAGCTGTCCGCCGGGTAGCCTCAGATTACCCTGAGATCGCCTTTGCTTTTGGGTCTGGCTTCAGCCCCTCAGGTGACAACTTTTCTGTGTTCGACAACTGGATCCACGAGCCTGCCTATCTGTGTGGTCTGATCGCGGGCGGCGTTTCTGAAAGCGGCGTGATAGGCGTGGTTGGCGGGCATCCTGTTCCCGAAGTAAACCGAATCGTCAACGCCTTTATCCAGGGTGTTAAGGAAGTCAACCCCGATGCCACCGTGCTGGTGACCTTCATCAATAGCTGGTTCGACCCCGCCGCGGCCAAAGAGGCAGCTCTCTCTCAGGTCGATGCTGGTGCCGATGTGCTCTTCGCCGAGCGATTTGGCGTTATCGAAGCCGCAGTCGAGAATGAACTGTTCGCCTTCGGCAACATGAGCGATCAAAATGAATTAGGGCCTGAGCATGTGCTCTCCAGCCCCGTCTGGAATATGGAGCCAACCGTCGATTACGTCATCGAGCAAGTTGTGGCGGGTTCCTTCACATCCCAGGACCTCAAGGACTTCAGCATGATGGCCAAGGGCGGCGCTTCGCTGGCTGACTATCATGGCCTCGAGTCCAAGATCCCAGCTGATATCCTAGATCTGGTTGCACAACGTAATCAAGAGATCCTCGATGGCCTCTTCCGTGTCAATATCGACGAGGCTACCCCTGCTGGATCGAATTAAAATCGTTCCCTAAGGAACACGGTTCCCGTTGCAAGGAACCGTGTTCCTATCTTAATCGATGCCTATTTTCAAATAACCTGGGTAGAAAGCCAACCGCGTTGGTGAAGAATTCAAATACAGCATTCGTCCTACGTAGTTGTGCTACTGTCCGTAAAATGAAAAGGAAGGTTTTATGCACGTTGTAGAAATGCGCCAGATCACCAAGCAATTTGGCGATGTCCTTGCCAGTGACCGCGTAGACTTCCAATTGGCGGGCGGAGAGATTCATGCCCTTTTGGGAGAAAATGGTGCTGGCAAGACCACCTTGATGCGCATCCTATTTGGCTTGTATCAAGAAGACAGCGGCGAAGTCATTGTGGATGGTAAAGCCGTCCGGATTGGTTCACCAAAGGATGCCATTGGACTCGGCATTGGCATGGTGACCCAGCACTTTGCCCTGGTTCCGCCATTTAGTGTGGCAGAAAATGTGGTCATGGGATATCGCGAAAGCCTGAGCATGGATATGAAAGCTATTCAGGCTGAAGTCGCGAATTCAGCGAATAAGTTTGGCATCGAAATCGATCCATCAGCTATTGTTCGTCATCTTTCGGTGGGCCAGAAACAGAGAGTCGAGATCCTCAAAGCGCTATTTCGGGAAGCGCGTGTTCTCATTCTGGATGAACCTACCGCAGTTCTTATCCCTCAAGAGGTCGATGCCTTATTCGAAATCCTACGGAATTTGCGTCAGCAAGGCATTTCGATTATTTTCATCTCCCACAAATTAAATGAGGTCATGGCAATCAGCGACCGCGTCACTGTGTTGCGCGATGGTAGGGCAATCTCTACTATCGATACCTCATCGACCAACCCGACTGAGTTGGCCAAGATGATGGTCGGACGGGAGACATTCGGGGTTACTCGCCAGGGTGAAGCTGTTGCTGACCAACCTGTTCTCAAGGTCGCGGAATTGTGCGCGGATGATGATCGTGACCTGAAAGCGTTGTCGGAGGTTTCCCTGGTTGTCAATGCCGGTGAAATCTTGGGGATTGCCGGGGTAGGTGGCAATGGTCAGAAGGAGCTGGCTGAAACCCTGTGCGGGACCCGAACACCAACCAGCGGGAGTATTCTGGTGCGCGGTCAAGAAATGGGAGGTGCTTCTCCATCCGAAATGACCGCGGCCGGATTGGGGCGCATCCCTGAAGATCGACACGCCGGTGTTGTCGGAGAGTTATCCGTTGCCGACAATATGGTCATGGAGCATTTAGGTCGCTTCACCTCACGCGGCGTACTTGACAAGAAATCGATCCGCAAATATGCCGATGACCTGATTGATCAATTCCAGATCAAAGCCCGTCCAACTGACCGAGCGCGCACCCTCTCAGGTGGCAACCTGCAGAAACTGCTACTGGCCCGGGTGCTGGCCAATCACCCAGACGTGATCATCGCCCCTCAACCGACGCGCGGACTGGATGTAGGCGCTACCGAATATGTCCACAATCAATTGTTGGAGCAGCGCGAGCGTGGCGCAGCTGTTCTTTTAATCTCTGAAGATCTCGATGAAATCATGGCGTTATCAGACCGCATCGCAGTGATGTACGAAGGCGAAGTCGTTGGCGTACTCCCTGTACACGAAGCCGATATCGAGCGGCTAGGCCTGATGATGTCCGGTGTGCTAAAGGAAAACAACCATGCCGTTACCTAAGTTTAGACTCGAAAAAACTGGCGCACCGCTGTGGTTCCGTGGGTTGATTCCCGTAATCACTCTGGTGCTGACCTTCATTTTGACCTCCGGATTGATCATTTGGGGGAAGGCCAATCCTTTTGAAGCCTATTATTATTTCTTGATTGACCCGCTCGCTGGCAGGGTGAGCTTCCTGGAAGTTTTGGTGAAGTCAACACCCCTAATTCTGACCGGAATTGCTGTGACGGTAGCCTTTGTAGCTGGATACTATAATATCGGCGCTGAAGGCCAATTATATGCAGGCGCTCTAGCTGCAGCCTGGCTGGGTACTGTTCTTCATGGTGTTTCTACGCCCATATCAATCCTAATTATGGTCATCGGAGGTTTCATCGCCGGGATGTTGTGGGCGCTGATCCCCGCGTTATTGCGAGTATATCTGAAAGTCGATGAAGTGGTCACTACCTTATTGACCAATTCGATCATCCTGTTCATCATCAGCGCCATTCTCAACGGACCCTGGCGCGATCCCCAATCGGGCTGGCCCCAATCCCCAGAGATTGCCGAGACAGCACGCTTGCCGCAGTTGGTGGCGCGCTCGCGCCTGCACTTCGGTTTTGTGCTGGCCTTGCTTGCCGTGGTCGTGGTCTGGTTCATTCTCACAAGGACCAGCTTTGGGCTGAAGCTCAGGGCAGTCGGCCTGGGGAAAGAGGGCGCGCGCTTTGCCGGCATCCACGTTGAACATACTACCCTGCTCGCCGCCCTGATCAGCGGCGGGATCGCCGGGATCGCCGGATATGTCGAAGTCGCTGGGATCCAATACCACCTGATCGGAGAGCTATCTCCAGGTTACGGCTACACGGGTATCATCATCGCCACCATGGGCGGTCTCAGCGCCCTGGGTGCGGGTGCCTCGGCGTTATTCTTTGGACTAGTTGAGACCGGTGCCCAAACAGTTAGCCGGGCATTGGGCGTGCCGGTCTATCTTGGCGAGGTTACCCAGGCGACCATGTTGCTTGTGATCCTGGGGATGTTCTTACTGCAACGATATCGAATACGGAGGGTATGATGGTCGTAGCTATGTTTATCGCCACACTGACTGCGGCCACCTTGCGGGTCGCAACGCCAATCTTACTGGCTGCTATCGGTGAGACCTTCTCAGAACGCGCCGGGGTGCTTAACTTGGGCATCGAAGGCATTATGTTCTTGGGGGCTTTTGTTGGATTCTATGCTGCCGATATTTCCGGTTCACTATGGATCGGTTTGCTCATGGCCATTGTGATTGGTATTCTTTTAGGCTTTTTGATGGCCTTCTTTACCGTTTCGTTAGGTGTCAATCAGCATGTATCCGGCTTGGGTATCACCCTGTTGGCCAGCGGATTAGCGCTGTATGCCTTCCGCCTTAATTATGGCGGACGAGCCACGCCGCCATCGATACCTCCTTTTGAGCAGGTGACGCCATTTGAAAACATCCCCATTCTAGGAACAATTTTGGATCAATACCTTCTCACCTATATCGCATTTTTAGTGATCGTGCCTGTTTCTTGGTGGGTGATGTACCGTACAAGTTTCGGCCTGAAAGTTCGCGCGGTGGGTGAGAATCCTGAAGCGGCTGACGCGGCAGGGATCAATGTCTTCCGCATCCGCTATATCGTCCTGGGTCTGGGTGGGGGTCTGATGGCTATGGGCGGAGCTTTCTTATCACTGGCGCAACTGGGCGCATTCACGCACGGCATCATAGCTGGGCGCGGCTGGGTGGCCATTGCACTGGTGATCTTCGGAAACTGGAACCCCTCCAAAGTCATGCTCGGATCTTTGATCTTTGGCGGCACGTATGCATTGCAACTTCGATTACAAGCCATGGGCTTGCAGTTGCCCATTCCCTATGAAACCTTCCTGGCGCTTCCTTATATCGTCACCATCGTCGCCCTGGTGATTGCCGGGCGGCAAGCCTCATACCCGGCAGCGCTGCTGAAGCCGTATCATCGTGAATAATACTTCCCTCACCCTAACCCTCTTCCAAAGAGTAAGGGTAAGGTGAGAACTAAGAAAGGATATTATGACCAACCAATTCGAAATCTTGATCAAAAACTGTCAATTTCGCGCCCAGCCCGAAAAAACTTATGACATCGGCATTGCAGGGGGACAGACCACTGCCATGGATGAAAGCCTGTCGGGCGAGGCCCAAAACGTGATTGATGCCCAAGGCAACCTGGTCACTGAGGCTTTTGTCAATACGCATCTGCATTTGTGCAAAGTTTATACGCTACCCATGATGGATGAGCTCGCTCTCAAAGATTACCATGGCGCCGACATGGGCAAAGCCATGACCGCCATTGAGCTGGCCGCCAGGGTCAAGGAATCGTATGATGAGTCTTGGATTATCAAGAATGTGCGCAAGGCGGTAGCCCTCTCGGCAATCTATGGGGGCACTCACATTCGTGCCTTTGCCGATGTTGACAGCAAAGCCAAGTTAATCGGTGCCAAAGCGTTGATCCGGGCACGCGAGGAGTTTAAAGACATCGTCGATATCCAGGTTGTTGCATTCGCCCAAGATGGTATTGTGCGCGAGCCCGGCGCAGCAGATCTGGTCCGTCAAGCCATGGAACTAGGTGCTGATGTGGTCGGCGGCATCCCCTGGATCGAGTTCTCCGACGCCGATATCGCCGAGCATGTCAAGGTCTGCTACGACATCGCCGAGGAATTCGATAAACCTGTCTCTATGTTAGTCGATGACGCCGGTGATCCCGGATTGCGGTCTTTAGAGTTGATGGCGCTCGAAACGATCAAACGCGGCTGGCATGGCCGCTCGCTAGCCCATCACGCTCGGGCCATGTCCATGTATCCCAAACCTTATTTGCAGAAATTGGCTGCGCTGCTAAAGCAAGCTCAAATGGGCGTGGTCAGCGATCCTCATACCGGCCCATTACATGCCCGTGTGCGTGAACTGCTCGAAGAGGGCGTACTGGTTTGCATCGGCATGGACGACATTTCCGACGCCTACTATCCCTACGGGCGCAACAACATGCTCGAGGTGGCCTTCCTGGTTTCCCATTTGCTGTGGATGACCACCCGAACCGAAATGGAAACCCTCTACGATATGGTCACCACACGTGCCGCCCAATGCATCGGCTTGCAGGATTTCGAGCTCAAGGTTGGCGCTCCTGCCAATATCGTGGTCCTGGATGAGCCCAATGTGCTCGAAGCTTTGCGCAACCACGAAGCACCAGCATATGTCGTCAGCCATGGCAAACTAGTCGATCAAGAAAAGATGAATGCCATTGTGAAAACTCAGGAGTGGCCTGAGTGAAGATGCAATAACGCGTGTCATTGCGAGGGCGCAGCCCGTGGCAATCTCCATCTAATAGAGTGGGAGATTGCTTCGCTCTGTAAACTTCGCTCGCAATGACATTCATAAGGAGTTTCCATTGTCAGAGTTAATCAATGTCGATTTAACAGTAAATAACGAGAAAGTTCGGGCTGAAGTGGCGCCAGAAATGAACTTGATGGATTTCTTGCGGGATTATCTAGGCCTGACTGGTACGAAAAATGGCTGTAATAGTGGCCATTGCGGGGCGTGTTCTGTGATTTTGAATGGCAAATTGCGCCGAGCTTGCCTGGTGCGTATGTCAAAGGTGGATGGCTGTAGTGTTGAGACCATCGAGGGCCTCTCTTCCAATGGCGATCTGCACCCCTTACAGTACACCTTCGTGGAGCAGGGTGCAGTTCAGTGTGGTTTCTGTACCCCAGGCATGATCATGGCCTCCAAGGCATTGCTTGATGAGAATCCCGAACCCAGCGCCGAAGAGATCAAGACCACCTTCAAGAAAAACAACAATATGTGTCGCTGCACCGGATATATCAATATCATCAATGCTGTGCAGACAGCCGGTGAAATGATCCATAAGGGCGAAACGCCTCCGACAATTGTCCCGGAAGGCGACCAAGTGCGCACGACACTGCTGACCAAAGACGCCCTAGACCTGGTCACTGGGACGACGTTATTTGGTGACGATATCCGCATGGAGGGCATGCTGCATGCCAAGATATTGTGGGCAGAACACCCCCATGCTGAAATCCTACATATCGACACGTCGGAAGCTGAAGCGCTCCCCGGGGTTGAGTTGGTGCTGACCGCCAAAGATGTGCCTGGCAAGAACCAGTGCGGCATCGTCGAGCGCGATCAGCCGGCCTGGGCCGAAGACAAGGTTCGCTATATTGGTGATGCCGTCGCTACAGTATATGCTGAGACGGCGGAGCTTGCAGAAGAAGCCTTGAACCTGATCAGGGTCGATTATAAGGTCTTGCCCGGTGTCTTCACTCCGCAAGATGCTGCTAGACCTGATGCGCCTCAGATTCATGAAAAAGGAAACCTCGCCCACCATGCCAAGATCGAGCGCGGTGATGTCGATGCCGCTTTCAAAGTGTGTGCCGTGATCGTAGAAGATAATTACACTACGCCCTTCATTGAGCACGGTTTCCTGGAGCCAGAATCAGGCATAGCTTATCCCAGCCCGGATGGTGGCGTCGTACTCAAGATGGGTACGCAATGTGCCTTCGATGTGCGCACGCAACTCTCTGAGATCATGGATTTACCTGAAGAGAAGATCCGCGTGGTACAACTGCCTCTCGGCGGTGCCTTCGGTGGCAAGGAAGACTTGATCATCGAGCAGCACCTGGCTATGGGGGCCTTCAAAACTGGCAAGCCGGTCAAGCTCGTACTGACGCGCCCAGAGTCATTGCGCGTCCACGTTAAGCGCCACCCAACCTGGCTACACTACAAAACCGGCGCCGACAAAGATGGTCGAATCCTGGCCTTGGAAACCAAAGTCATTGCGGATGCCGGCGTATACATGTCGCTGACCTTCGATGTGCTAGAGAACATGCTCGTCTTTGGAGCTGGACCTTATTATGTGCCCAATTTGCGTCTGGATGGTTGGGCCTGGCATACCAACAACGTGCTTAGTGGAGCTATGCGCGGGTTCGGTGCCAACCAGGTGGCAGTAGCCTTGGAACAGCAGTTGGATGAGATTGGCAGGAAGCTTGATATCGACCCCTTCCAAATTCGCTTAATCAATGGCTTGGATGTCGGTCTGCCCACCGCCGCCGACCATATCATGAACGAGGGTGTCGTTTCGATCAAAGAGACAATTGTCGCTGCGAGGGATGAGTTTGCCAAACTGACGCTGCCCGAATCCTATGGGGATAAAAAGATTGGCTTTGGAGTTGGGTGCGGAGTCAAGAATATCGGTTTTGGTCATGCCCTCACCGAACGGGCAGGTGCGATCATCGATTTGACTGTCAATGGGAAAGTGACGGTTCGCCACAGCCAGCATGAATACGGCCAGGGGGCCAAGACCGGTGTGGCACAGATCGTATCTACTGAACTGGGGATACCCATCACAGACATGACGATCATTGGACCGGATACAGGTCAAACACCACCCACAGGTCCAACGACTGCCTCACGCCAGACCTTCATGACAGGCAACGCCACTGTGATGGCCTGCCAGGCGCTCAAAGAAGAGGTTTTCAGTCGGGCAGCTGAACATGTTGATCAGGAGCCAGAAAAACTGGTGCTCGATGGCAGCAAAGTCGTCGATCCCGACAGCGGGCGCTCAGTTGAACTGTCTGAGTTGGGTGATAAATTTGTTGTTCAGAAAACGTATCATCCCAGCGCCACAGCTGCGCTTCTCGAAGACGAAACCAGCCACTATGGCCAGCCGGATTTCGAATCCCGCCCGACACACTGGTGCTATGCCTATAACACGCAAGTGGCTATCGTGGAAGTCGATACACGATCAGGAGCTGTTAAAGTGCTCAAGATCATTTCGGCGAACGACCTCGGCAAAGTGCTCAATAAAGCAGCTGTTGAAGGGCAGATCCATGGCGGTGTTGTCATGGGATTGGGATATGCCCTCTCAGAGGAATTCGTTATCGAAGAGGGCATCAATCTGACGGATACCCTACGTAAATGTGGCATCCCAGGTGCGGATGCAACCCCAGAGATCATCCCTGCCTTAGTGGAGGTGCCCCATCCCGAAGGACCCCTGGGAGCTAAAGGGTTTGCTGAAGCCCCCTCCCTGGCGACTGCACCGGCAATTCTCAATGCCATCTACGATGCCACGGGCATACGAATCAGGGATATCCCCGCTGACAAAAAGCGGGTAAAGGCTGCCTTAGAGAACGCCTAACAAGAGCGTTATAAGAAATTCACAAGAAACCAAGCCCAATCATCATCATGATTGGGCCGTTTCTTTTTAATATAGTAAAATCGGCCAATATAATCCGAAAAGATGCTAGGTGTTTAGGAAATTTCCCAGAGTCCCAAATATACAAAACGCATTCGTTATCAATTCTAGCTTTTAAATTTAACTAGCCACCTGACAGTCTCTACATAGGACGCAGATTTTCACTGATGATAGGCAAAAAACCAGTGAAAAAAATCTAAAATCATCTTGTTAATCTGCGTGAATCAGCGTCCAGAATCAAAAGTGTCGGGTTACTAGAAATTTAATGGAGATCAAAATGGATAAATTCATGGAATTAGCGATTGAAGAGGCTCGTAAAGGCTCAGATGAGGGCGGGATCCCAATCGGTTCAGTGCTGGTCAAAGATAATCAAGTTTGTGGAAGCGGTCATAATCAGCGCATCCAGCAAGACAATCCCATTTTGCACGCCGAAATTCACTGTTTGCAGGAAGCCGGTCGGGTTGGCTCGTATCGCGATACGGTATTGTATTCCACCCTGATGCCCTGTTATCTCTGTTCTGGTGCCATTGTGCAGTTTGGCATCAAAAAAGTCATTGTGGGTGAATCGGAAACCTTCTCCGGGACACGGGAGTTTTTAGAACAGCATGGCGTCGAAGTCGTCGATCTCGATTTGGATTCCTGCAAGCAAATGATGTCCGAATTCATTGAAGAGAACCCTACCCTATGGAAGGAAGATATTGGTAAACTATAGCCTATGCGTGATGTACTAGGTGAGATCGCCAACTGGACTGACCAAGGGAAGTCCATAGCCCTGGCAACCGTAATCCAAACCTGGGGTTCGTCGCCTCGTTCGATAGGGGCCAACCTGGCTTTGACCGCGGATGGCGGGGTCGCCGGTTCTGTCAGTGGTGGATGCGTTGAAGGGGCAGTTCTTGAAACTGGGATCGATGTTCTCGAAAACGGCCGCCCGCAATTGCTCCATTTTGGCGTTGCCGACGAAACAGCCTGGGAAGTAGGTTTATCTTGTGGGGGGAATATCGAGGTTTTTGTCCGCCCTCTCGATGTGGCGAAGTTCACATTTCTAAATGTGGAAATAGAGGGAGGGGAACCGATTGCCTCGGTGGTGATCATCCGTGGCCCGCAGTCGTTATTAGGTGAGGAGTTGATCCTGGTTGGTAACCGGATCGTACAGGGCACCTTTGGGGCTGATCTTGATCGTCAGGCTTTGCACTATGCCCAAAGCGCGTTGGCCGAAGGCCAGCCCCGCCGGGTTGTGATCGAAGATGCCCCAGAGCCAATCGAATTCTTCATAAACGTGGTTAATCCCGCACCAACGTTGATCGTGGTTGGTGGCGTGCACATTGCTATCCCTTTGACGTCTCTGGCCAAGACTCTGGGGTACCGCACCGTTGTGATAGACCCGCGCAAGATGTTCGGCACCGATGAGCGCTTCCCAAATGTAGACCAACTCATTCAAGCCTGGCCAGACAAAGCTCTAGAACAGGTGACGTTGACGAGTTCTACAGCTGTTGCCATGCTCACACATGATCCAAAGATTGATGATCCTGCTCTAATAGTTGTCCTTAACAGTTCTGCCTTCTATATCGGCGCGTTGGGCAGCCGCAAAACCCATGCCGCGCGCCGCCAGCGACTCCTAGATGCAGGTATCACCGAGGCTCAACTCGCGCGTCTTCATGCACCGATTGGTTTAAATATAGGGGGACGTTCGCCGGAAGAGATCGCCCTGGCGATCATGGCGGAGATTGTTCAAGCACGTAATAAATAAGTTATCCGTTTTCTTGCGATGCCCTTCCGAAGGAAGCTCAGAGACCGTTTGTTTCTGACTGATCCATAAAACCAGTATCCAGAAAACTCAAACCGCCTTCTTGATCTCTTCTACCGCCTCAGGATTGACCAAAGAAGATGTATCCCCCAGGTCTTGCCCCAAATACGCGGCGCGGATCATGCGGCGCATGACCTTGGCGTTGCGGGTCATCGGCAAGGCGCTGACGAAGAGCACCTGGCGCGGAGTTAAGGGTTTGCCCATTGCCCCGGCAACCTTTTCCTGAAGCTCCTTACGCAACGCATCACTTCCTTTTATCTCAGGCTTCAACACACAGAAGGCAACCACCTCGCTGCCCTTAATATCGTGAGGGACACCGATGACGGCCGCCTCAACCACTTCGGGGCGATCAACCAGAATTGATTCGACTTCGGCGGGTCCCAGGCGTTTCCCGGCAACTTTTATGGTGTCATCTGAGCGGCCCAAGACATACCATTGACCATCGGAATCCACCGCGGCCCAATCACCATGCACCCAGGTATCATTCCAGCGCGACCAGTAGGTATCCAAATAGCGGTTGGGATCTTTCCAGAAGCCGCGTGTCATACCGATCCAAGGGGTTTTGATGACCAGTTCACCAACTTGGTTGATAACAGATTGACCACCCTCATCGAGCACGTCCGCGGCGACGCCAGGACAAGGACCTGGGAAGCTGGTGGGTTTAATGGGCAGTAGGGGATTGCCCATCAGGATCCCGCCCGCGAGTTCGGTGCCGCCGGTGTAGTTGATGATGGGCATCTCGCCATTTCCGACGACGTTGAACAACCACATCCAAGGTTTGTGATTCCAGGGTTCGCCCGTCGAACCGACCATGCGCAGAGATGAAAGATCATGTTTGTGTACTGGGTCTTCTCCATGGGCCATCAGGGCTCGGATCAGCGTGGGGGATAACCCCAGCTTATTGATCTTGTGACGGGCGATCATCCCCCAAAGACGATCTGGGCTGGGATAATCGAGGGTGCCGTCGTAGAGGAAGCCGGTGCCACCCATGATCAGCGGCCCAAAGACCATCCAGGGTCCCAACATCCAACCCATATCGGTGATCCAGTATATGATCTCATCGGCGTGAAAGTCCATACCGAAGGCGATATCCTGGGTAGCCTTGATGGGGAATCCACAATGAGTATGCACGGCACCTTTGGGACGGCCGGTGGTCCCCGAGGTGTAGATCACCATCAGGGTATCCTCAGCCCGCGTAACTTCAGTCTGAGCGTCCTTGCTTTGGGAATGGATCAGCTCATGCCACCAGTGATCGCGCTCTGCGGTCATATTTACATCTTGATCCGCCCGGTTCAATACGATGATGTGTTCCAAAGTGAGCACCTCTCGCGCGGCCTCGTCGGCGATGGGTTTGGTCAAGACCAGTTTGCCGCGGCGGAAGAAGCCATCTGCACAGAACAAGGCTTTGGCACGAGTTTCATTCAAGCGAGTGACCACCGCGCTGACCCCATAGCCGGAGAAGAGTGGCACGATGATCCCTCCAATCTTTGCGATGGCCAGAAGCGTGGTGATAATCTCGGGAACCATAGGCATGAAGATGCCTATGGCATCGCCTTTGCACAATCCCAAGGAGCGCAGCGCGTTGGCAGTTTGGTTGGTTTGCTGATAGAGTTCGCCGTAGGTAATGGAGCGAGTTTTCTCCTCTTCACCTTCCCAGATATACGCGATTTTCGATTCAGTGGATGTGCCAATGTATTTATCCAGGCAGTTATGAACAATATTCATTCTGCCCCCCACACACCACGCGGGCCATTGAATCCCATGGGTTAGATCGACGACTTGAGAATAAGGTTCATAGAATTCGATCTTAAGGAAATTGATCAGCGCATCGGTATACCAGGCCACATCCGTGGTAGAGCGGTGCATTAGCTCATCGAAATTTGCCAGGCCGTGCTGGCGCATGAAGCGTGTCAGGTTGGCGCGTTCGATGTGTTTTGCTGTGGGCCGCCAGACGATCTCTCCAACAAATTCGAATTGCTCGCTCATTGGGACTCCTCATCGCAGTGTTATGGGATTTGGATTCGACGATTATTAGTTGGGGTCCCCGGGAATTCCAGTCGTGATCCTCCAGATCTAGGGGTGAGTGGGGTGCTCCGCAACCCGCTCACCCCTAGATCTGGTTAGTTCCTCGGCGTTTCGCAGAGACACATAAGTTATTGTAACAAAACTTGTGGCTTCTCATAACGTCGTTGGCGATCGAATCAGACGAAAAAGCCGCTTTCACGCTCCGCCCAACGCGGTTGGGCTGCTACCTTTAGTCATGCAGCTACCTGAATATCATTCTCCAGCATATGCGTACAAAAACCCTTTCTCATCGGCAACGAAGATCCAGCCCTCGGTAATGACCATACCTGCAGGCGAATTGCTGTCAGTGGAATATTTCCATACTTCAAAGCCAGATTGGGGATCGATGGCGATCACCTCACCGGACCCGGTCAGCGTATAGAGAGTATCTGCTATGATGATTGGGTGGTCGATGATTTGTTTTGAGAGTGGCTTCTCCCAAAGGGCTTCCCCTGTGAGAATATCCCGTGCATGGATGCTGGAACTATCTTCGAAGATGAGCAGGTTCTCTGTGCCCGTCAACCAGGAAACACTGGCAACGAATTCTTGCTGCCATAGATGCGAGCCAGAGGTGGCGTCGATGGCTGTGAGGGTACCCTGCTGATCCAAGATGACAACGACACTATCATTGGCATAAATCGCCTTGATGATCCCTTGCGTAATGTCGACCTTCCAGCGTAGCTCCCCCTCAGCAGCGCCAACTGCGTATAGACAAGCTGCATCGCCATTGTTCCCACCGATGTAAACTAAATCTCCGCCGCGGGCGGGTGTGACCAGTTCGGAATTTGAAGTAGGATACTTCCACAAGATTTTGCCTGTGCTGGCGTTGATCGCCACTAATTCAGCAATTTGATCTCCACTAGTGTTCATTGCTGAAGTCGCTGCAAAGACGACATAGCGGTCGATCAGTGGATGGTGTATTACTTCACCATCTAAGGAGATTTCCCACTCACCCAGGCCGGAGAGGGTGGTCATGGCGATCAGGCGTCCATTTTCGCCGGCCAGCAGAACATCTTCAAGCGTGTTGCTCAGGCTGTTTGGCCATAGCCTGGCAGGCGTCTTGAAGTCCCAGCGCAACTCTCCAGCCTCGAGTTCGAAGGCCTGGATCTCGCTTTCACCATGTATCAAGACCACCACATCCCTGATTGTGACAGGAGATCGTTGGATGGTAGCCCCGGTATCAACTTTCCAAGCTAGGTGCAGTGTTTCGGGGTTGAGTTGGATATCCTGGTTGCCAATGTTAACTACACAGGCAGTGATCAGAAATAGGAAAACAGGAACTAGTAACAACCGACCAAAGTAAGATTTTCGTATCATTTGCGCTATTTGCCAAAATTCGTGATCTATTTCTCCCATATGCTGACGTCATCCAACGTAGCGATTTCTGACGCGCTAAGGGCCAATCCAGCTCCACCGAGATTATCTTCCAGTTGAGTCAAATTGCGTGGTCCGATGATGGGACTAACGACCAGGGGGTTTGCCAATAGCCAAGCTAGGGCTACACGTGATGCTGTCACACCATATCCATCCGCAATCTCCTCTACCGCAGACAAAATCGCCCAACCGCGTTCATTGAAATAACGTCGTTTGGCACTGCTGGCGCGCACGCTATCGGGCAGCGGTCCCCCAGGCTGATATTTGCCAGTCAGGAAACCTGCGGCCAATGGGCTGTATGGGATCACGCCTATGTTGTACGTCTCACAGACAGCGGACAACTCCCTCTCGAACTCTTTGCGGTGTGCCAGGTTAAAGTGTGGCTGCAGCGACACGTATTGGGCGAGTTTGTATTTTTCTGAAGCCCACAGCGCTTGGATCAAACGCCAGGCCGGGTAGTTGGACGCTCCAATGTAACGAACTTTGCCCTGACAGATCAGGTCGTCTAAGGCGCGCAATGTTTCCTCGACGGGAGTCTCATCATCATACCAGTGGGTCTGGTACAGGTCGATGTAGTCGACGTTCAGGCGACGTAAAGAAGCCTCAACAGACTGCATGATGTGATACCGTGAAAGGCCCTCGTCATTGGGATTCTCCCCCATCGGTCCGCGCACTTTGGTGGCGATGATCACCTGCTGGCGAGGGATATTGAATTTTTTCAACCATTTGCCGATGATCGTCTCAGCTATACCGCCGGGATTGCCATCCACCCAGCGGGAATAGATGTCGGCTGTATCGATGAAGTTGATCCCCGCGGCGTACGCAGCATTGAGGATCTCAAAGGATAAATTCTCATCAGCTGTCCAGCCGAACTGCATGGTACCTAAGCACAGCTCGGAGACTTTGAGTCCCGTGTTTCCTAGGTTGCGATATTCCATAATTCTCCATATATTGTGGACAGAAACTCAGCTTCTGCTAAATATAATTCGATTTTCCTATGAATGACTCGCTTTATTATTTTGCTTGTAGTGAATGAGAAGCTGGGTTTCTGATCTTACTATTTAAGATGGGAAAGTGTTCATTGCCCCATCATTATATATTAGCCTAAGTCATCACGGGCTCTGACTTGTGCCATTGCTGGGCGGCTGCGCACCCATAGCCAGACTGCCTGGGCTGCAAATCCCAGGGTGAAAGCGATCAGGCCGACATATAGCCCGTTGACGCGGTACATTTGCACCCCAATCCACATAATTGTGCTGATCGTGATCAGGAAGATCACCACCGCTTCGGGGATGCCGCGCGTCTGGCGACTGAAGAGGATGGTTCCCTGAAACCAACTTTGCAAGGTGTTTAGACCGGGAAGCAACAAACCCAGCCACATCCCGG
Organism: uncultured Anaerolineales bacterium; assembly: GCA_964458115.1. Lineage (GTDB taxonomy): Bacteria > Chloroflexota > Anaerolineae > Anaerolineales > UBA11858 > NIOZ-UU35. The sequence goes on from CAYWIC010000054.1 coordinate 21,457, forward strand.
CAATCGCCAGCTGGGTAAGTTCTGGTGAGAGCGCAGAAACACGGTTGAACCACAGGTTAGCCAAAGGAGTGGCGACGATGACTAACTGGAACAATGTCACAAACCCGACCAGCAGCCCGGCGAATCGTCGCAGTGTGGCGCTGGATCCGGGTTCATCCATCAAAGACACCACCACTTCATTGTATGCCACACCAATGCTGCGGAACAAGAAACTCAGGCCAATCACCACGGGCCAAACGGCCAGTGACTCGAGGGCGCGAGGCATGCGACTAATGGCCGCGCTGCCAATGGGCTGGATCATCAATGTCAGCAGAGAGGTCATTGCCAAAGGTACGTAGAACTTCATGAAAGCTTTGAACGTCAGGGGCGGTTCGACCGCTGGAGCCTGGCGTAGTTCATCGCGGATCACTGGCCGGGCGTAGAGTCCGATAAATACCGCTTCCATGACCACGCTGGCGGCAACGGCGCTGGTAGCGACCACAATCCCGGAGTAGGTTCCAACGATCAAACCTATGATCAATATCGTCAGGTCTGTGCACAGGCGAACGAGCGTGCCAACAGTCACCGCGTTGGGGTGGCCAAATCGAATCAGTACTCCCTGGTTGAATCTCCGGTAGGCTATCGACCAGGTCCAGGGAGTCATGATCTGTAATCCGATGCGGGCAGGCTCGATGATCTCTTGAGGGGCACCGATGATCTTCTCGATTACGAAATAATATAACGGGGTAAAGGCCACGGCAATGTGCAACACAGTCAAAATTGCCGAAGTGATCATCATGAAGCCATAGATCTTTCGATAGGAGTCCCAATCTTTGCTCAAGGCAGTAGAAGCTGCCAGCAGCATAATGATTGGTGATTCGATGATCAGAGCCAATGGGAAAACGATGCCACCATAGGCTGCCAGGTTGATCTCCGGTTCGGGCAATCGGGCGACGAATGCGCTCAGAGCGGGGAGCTCGGCACCCATCAAGAGCCAGCTTCCTGCCAAGGGCAGCCAGGTCAACAGGACGCGCCCCAAGGGTAGGGGAGTCGGCTTGGGAGTAGTAGGAGTCACAATCATTCCTCTTCAGCTTTAGGTAAAGCCAGAATTGCCGGTATGGCTATCAGCGCGATAAAGGCACTGCCGTAGAATGTCGTCCGTAATCCCCAGGCATCACCTGACATTCCCAATAACATGAGGGCGAAGAAACGTACCAGAAAGCTCATCGACATATAGAGACCGTTAGCTGTGGCGCGGTTTTCTGGGAATTGATCTTGAACCAGGGCTAGCAGTACCGGTTGGGGGGCGAGACTGGCGAAACCCAACAATATCAAAATAGGGTATAGCCACAAATCACTAACTTGGAGGAATATGAATAAGAATATCGCCGAAGAGGTAAATAGAATGAGTAGGGTGGGTTTGCGCCCAACGTGGTCGCTGATCGTGCCGCTGAATAAAGCGCCGACCACCCCCGCACCTTCCAGGATTGCCAAAGAGATGCCGGCCATGGCCAGCGAGGCTCCTTCACCTTTCAGGAAGGTGGGCAGAAGTGTGGATATGCTGGCTGTAAGGAAGGAGCGCGATAAGGTGATGAAGAGCATTGGCAAGAAGAAAGTGCGTAATTTGGGGATTTCAGCGCGCAGGCTTTTAGGTATCTGTAAGTGTTCTTTGCTGGATACCTGGCGAAACCGCCACAACAAGATCAGTGACGAACCCCATCCGATGACGATCAACCGAAAAATGCCATCCAATCCCCAGGCAGCGACTGCAGAGACAGCGATGAGGGGGCCAACTGTGCGACCTAACTCTCCAGCTGCCATAAAGAGGCTCATCCCCAAGCCGATGCGCCTACCAGAGATGCGGGCGATCATGGCCGGCGCGGGGGCGTGAAATGCGGCCACGCTGATGCCTACCAATAAGAACAACAGTGTGAGTGAGAGATAATTTGGCGCAAAGCCCATAATGCCGATCAGCGAAGCGGTCGTTGCTGGAGCAAAGATAATAAAATAACGTAGGCTGACTTTGTCGGCGGCATACCCGATGAAAGGATTCAAGATCGAAGGGAGTTGCAATATGGCGGTCAGCCGGGTAGCCTGAGTAAGGGATAGGGTGAAGCGCTCGATGATCAGCGGTAACAATGGAGGGATAAATGCTGAATACGTATCGTGGATGAAATGCCCACTGACAATAGTGAGCACTTGCCCTAGTTTGAAAGTGGAATTTTTATCTGGATTTGAGGGGGAGTGACTAGGTGTGGCCATGCGTTGTCCTTTAGCTTGTTGAGCATATGAGTGCTAAATATACCGCGTTAGGATGAGCGATACAAGAAGGGATTTTGCCAATATCAACCCCATCTCCTGATATTGGTTTTGATCTCTATTCGCTAATCATTTTGAACTAGCTTTGGCATTTTTCCCCCTGATGGCGATTTTTGCCATCAATTCGAACATTTCATTCACCCCGCCTCCTGTCAAGGCGCTGGTTTCCAAGATGGGTGCATCGATCGATTCAGCAAAATGGGAAGCCTTGTCAGGGTCTAAAACCCTATCAAGATCGATTTTGTTGGCGACGACGACAAATTTCTGATCGGGGATGACTGCAACGATTTCTTCTCGCCAGTTTTGGAGATGTTCGAGACTTTCTGGAACTGTGACATCATAAACCAACGCTGCTACCCGACTGCCGCGGTAAAAGCCAGGTCGTATAATTTGGAATCGTTCTTGCCCAGCCATATCCCAAATCGATAATCGAATTTGCCCGTTCGGGAGATCTACAGTTTTCGTATAGAAATCTACACCGATAGTTGCCACACGTGAAATATCAAATTTCCCCTCGGTATACCTTCGGATCAGTGATGTTTTACCCACATTTCCATCCCCTGCAACAACGACTTTGATTGTGGGAGTACTCATAGACGATTCTTTAAGTGCCGATGCGTTGCGGCTTATTTGTTCCACTTCCCCAAGAAAAATTCGTGAGGGAAGATCAACTCATCTGTATTTATTGGGCTCTCCATCAAGTAAGGGCGATTGGCTCCTTCGAAGTGTTGATGGAGTTTATCTAAATATTCAAGTTGTTTTTGTATGGGCTCATTGGAAAATACTGCCAACAAAGTAGAGAATTCCCCTGGCACAAAGCATACCCATTGCCCGCTTTCTATCTGAGTCGAGCGCATACCTGCGCCAAAGATCTCCGCTGTTGCAGACCGATAGGATGATAACATTGGGATAACCAGGTCGGGATCCAATTTGAATCTTCCCAAAGTTCCTAAGGGTAGGCCGCTCTCATTTTCATAAATTGCATAAGCTTGGGCGCGGGCCATGTGCTGCTTTCGAATGAACATGCTCTGTCCTTCGGAAGCAGCATCCTGCCAATCGTCAGGCTCTGTCTCCATGACGGATTCAATATTGCGTATTTCGCGTTGATAATGACTATAAAGCTCCTGGAATTGAGATCGGTTAATTGACCCATCAGCAAGATCTGACACCAGTTTATCAATTTTGTGATGAACCTTTTTAATATAATCATCAGCCATTTCTGAAGTGGAAGATGACTCTGCAGAAGCTGAGACACTTGATCCCGTTGCAATGGGATTCTCAATATTCTTCCGTCGTTTCAACCATTTCATCTTTTGTCATCCTTACTTTAGCGAGCTAATCTAACTATACCGCGTATCCGTTTGGGTAACAATCAGAAAATAGTACCAGCGAATTTTCCTTTCCATAAATTCGAGCGGAAGCCCCCAAATCTGGATAGTCTACAGCGTCTCCCAGAGATCCTCAAGATTGTTGTCTTAAATGCTATAATGTAGGTCTATCAGACGAAGCAGGAAAAGAAAATGACCACACAAATCGCTATTACTTTATCCATTATCGTTGGCGCACTGGTTCTATTTGCCATTGACAAGTTCCGTGTTGATGTTGTTGCGATGCTTGTCTTGCTGACCGTTGCACTTACAGGATTGATCGATCCTGAAGAAGTTTTTTCTGGCTTTTCTAACCCGGCTGTGATCACGGTGTGGGCAGTTTATATTGTATCCGGGGGGTTGTTTAAAACGGGTGTAGCAGATATCTTGGGGAAATTCATCCTGCGGTTATCGGGGGACAGTGAAATGCGATTGATCGCAGTAATAATGATTGCTTGTGGGATCATCTCAGCTTTCATGAATAATGTCGGGGCCACAGCAATGTTGCTCCCTGCTGTGGTCAGTATTTCTCGTCAAACCAAAGTGCCGGTATCGAAACTACTGATTCCTTTATCGTTCTCTTCGCTTTTGGGCGGCTCACTGACGTTGATTGGAACTCCTGCAAATATCCTGGCAACGAGCATTGTGGCAGAAAATGGGCTTCCAACTTTTGGATTTTTTGACTTCACATTCATAAGTTCAATAGTTTTTATAACAGGTATCTTGTATATGGTTTTCATAGGGCGTCGCTTGTTGCCGGTTCGTCAAGCGCCAGGTGAAGAAAAAGCTACCCAAGATTTGCGTAAATTTATGAGTGAAGTTCGGGTAATACCAGGCGGCCGCCTAGCAAGCCAAACTCTGTTTGAATCTCGATTGGGTGCAGATTATGATTTGACAGTTATCGCTATCTTTCGAGATGAGCTCGAAATTACATCACTTGATCGAGACACATGCCTAGAACCAAATGATATTTTGTTAGTAGAGGGGAATGTTGAAAAGCTAATGCGAGCAAAAGATGAGCTGGGTTTGGCTAGCGAGACGCATCCCCACGTACAGGTAGACGAACTGGACGATGAAAGCGCTCACGTTGTTGAAGCCACACTCGGACCCCGCTCAGCTATGGTTGGCCGTAGTTTGCGCTCTATCAATTTTCGGGGTCGTTATGGATTTAATGTATTAGCGATCTATCGTCAGGGTGAAGTGCTTACGCGGAGGCTGCAAAGTGTCGAATTGGAATTTGGTGACGCGCTCTTATTGCAGGGTCCTCGTCATCGACTCGCGGCTTTAAATGTAAAGAATGACTTTATGGTGTTAGAACCTGTAACCATATCATCGCTACGTCAGAAAAAAATGCCCATTGCGATTGGCTTAATGCTATTGGTCATTGGGTTAGTATTATTTGCTGGATTCCATATTTCCTTGGCAATGGTTATTGGAGCAGTGGCCATGGTGCTCACGGGTTGCTTGACTATGGAAGATGCTTATCAGAGTATTGATTGGCGCACGGTTTTCTTAGTTGCTGGAATGCTTCCTCTTGGCATGGCGATGGATTCCTCAGGAACCGCCCGATATTTGGCAGATTTGTTGCTTGGTGCAGTAGGAGGGCTAGGTCCTATGGCAGTGCTTGGTGGGATCTACTTATTAGCGGCTTTGATTACCCAACCGATGTCTAATGCGGCAGCAATTGTTCTAGTGGTGCCTATAGCACTAGACACTTCCCTTAGCTTAGGTGCTAATCACCTGACCTTTACCTTGGCTGTAGTGATTGGTGCTGCGACCAGTTTCTTGACCCCGGTAGGGCATAAGGCCAATGTACTTGTATTTGGGCCGGGTGGTTACAAATTCTTTGATTACACTCGTGTGGGGGTGTTGCTGACAATTTTCCTATTCATAGCAACGATGATCGCGCTGCCATTCCTGTATCCATTATTCCCTTAGAACGTCTCTGATCTTCATTGACACCGCAATAAAGGACAACTGGGATTTCCCAGTGTGTATATCGGACTGCGATTTTTTTCTGTTGTGCCCAAATTGAATATAAAAATGAGAAGGGCGAGAGGGCGACAGCTCTCTCACCCAATCTATTCGAACACATAGATCACCTAAATTGGAAGGGAGTAATGATGTCACTAACATACCGCTGTGATCCGCAAGCAATTGAACTCGCTATGGCAAAGATGAAATCTGATGGTCTGGTCTCCGATAAAGCCAAATTCAATTTTTCTGCTTCGGATGGCCTGAGGAGCGAAGTCGCTTATCGAGATTTTGATTTCCTCACCCGCTTGTCCAGAGTAGGCGAAGTCAAAACCGGGCATTCTATCCTGACATGGATGAAAGCAAAAAATATCATATCTGAGAAATCAGACTATGATGAAAATCGGTTTGATGCCTTTAGAAAAGAGGTCAAAGAGAAATTCACTATCCCAGGAACATCCATTACCCCAAATATGGAACAGTTGTTATACATGCTTTCTACGCTAAAGAGACCCCAGCGTGCGATCGGTTTGGGAACCTATTATGGATACGCATTGATCTGGGCCATTGGTGCAAGTTGCGGGATGCAACAAGCCTATTCCCCAAAGGTGGTTTATGCCATCGATATCGATAGTGAAGCAACCGAGGGGGCCAGAAACAACTTCGCCCAACTCGATAATACTGACCATGTAAAGTTCATCACTGAGGATGGTTTGAAAACGGTTGCAAATATCGAGGGACCCCTGGATTACATCTACCTCGACGTGGATAGCAGAGAGATGGGCAAAGAGATCTACTTTGAATTGTTGGAGCAGCTCTATGATAAGCTGGAAATTGGTGGCTGGGTGCTAGCGCATGACACCTGTGTGCCCCCATTTGCGGATCAGCTAGCAGGTTATTTGGCATTTGTGCGTGATCAGGAGAATTTTAGCCAGAGCATTTCTTTCGATATCGATCCATTTGGGCTTGAGTTGTCTGTGAAGTAGATCTCCTACTCAGGTAACTCCAGGTTCCTTGTAGAAAAATGACGATTTAATTCTTTAATGTTAGGACAATTGACAAATAAATCTTATTCGTGTATTTTATGGGCAACGGAAATTTGATGGGAGATTTAGCACCAATTTGGAAGCTGAATCTGCTTGCTAAAATCAACAGAGCACAACAAGATACCAACGCAACTCTTCTGAGGTATTTTAAATGGCGGGGAACTTCCATCAAGGAATATAGCCGAATCTTGAAGGAAAGGAGGTAAATCTATATGGATACTCTCATGACAATTGAGGAATTCAACGCGAAATTATCCTCAGAAGAAGAAAACAACCCATTGGTGACGGCGCTTCGTAAGCTTACAGGTATCGAGAAGCCAGAAGATATCATCGCGCTCGCTGAAGAAGCTACAACCTGGGAGTCTTGGAATGCAGTATAGCATTCTCACCTACCCCAAATCCAATAGCGTGTGGCTGATCCCCACACGCTATGTTCTTAATGTTTCTCTAGGAATTTCCGGGGTGATTCCCTTAAATCTGGATAGTCCCACGGCGCTTCCCAGAAATCGTTCTTAATTTTACTGAGGTTGCATATGAAAGACGATACAATTAAAGATCAGATTCTGTCGATATTTGAGGTAGCAAGTTGGCCTGAGATGACGGAATTCATTGAAAGAGCTGCAAGTAGACCTCGTCCAGATTGGGATCTGCCCCTGCTGGCCTGCCAGGCTGTGGGTAGTGATCCCTCTGTGTCCATCCCTGGAGCGGCTGCGGTAGCGTGTATGTATATCAGTATCATCCTGGTAGATGATATGCTCGATGAAGATCCCCGGGGGGAATATCTACGCAGCGGTGTTGGTCCAACGGCCAATATGGCGCTGGCATTTCAAGCCGCGGCATTTCGAATCTTTAGCCAGGCTTTGGAAGACGCTGAAATGGTCGTTGCCGTGAACGCTAGTTTAGCCCGATTGGCTTTGGCAACCGCTCTGGGCCAGAACTGGGATGCTCAGAACTTGGTTGGGGAGGAAAACTATTGGAAGGTAGTTAAAGCCAAGAGTACCCCTTTCTATGGGGCAGCGCTTCATATAGGAGCACTGTTAGGGGGTGCAGATTTGACAGTCTCAGCTGGGCTACAAGATTTGGGTAATCTATTGGGGGAGGTGATCCAGATCCATGATGATTTATTCGATGCCTTTGAAACCCCAGCCAACCCGGATTGGAAACAAGGACGCAATAATCTGACCATTTTATACGCCACCACAGCCGATCACCCCGATCGTGATCAGTTTCTTGATTTACTTCCCCACGTAGAAAGCCCAAGTATATTGCAGGAAGCCCAACAAATCCTGATTAGCAGTGGAGCCGTAAGTTATTGCGCTTATCACCTGGCAAAACGCCTCCAGCAGGCTCACAAAATTCTTGGTGATCTGCCTCTCGCTGACCCAAACCCTATTGTGGGTTTGCTAGAGCGTCAGTCAAAACCTCTGATAAGATTACTAGAAACCTGTGGAGTTGAAGTACCTGCGGAGATAATTACTGAAGGATGAACAATCGATCAAACCGACCTCCATTTCTAGTTGAAGGGGCGCTGGCCATAATTTCAGTGCTCGTATTAATCGTGTGTCTCTTCTATCTACTAATTTATGGATTCCTAGTCCCTTATCCGGGTATTGGACTTGAAACTGGCGATGAAGGCTGGGTGGTCATTGCCCTTGATGCATGTGATACCCATCCAGGTTGGTGTGAAACTAATCTAAACCTCATTCAAGTGGGTGACGAAGTAGTTGCTATTGGCGATCTCAATTATGATGAATATCGACAAGACAGGCGTAAAGTACGCTTTGGTGGGTATGGGCCAGGCGACTTCGTTCCTATCACTTCGATCCAGGATGGAGAGGAGCAGACTTTCTTCTGGCAGATGCCGAGAATTACCATTTCTAATCGACTCGAACGTTTGTTCAGCGCATTGTTTTTTCTGCCTTTTTGGCTGGTAGGTACGGCCGTTTTGCTATTTTTACGACCCCGGAGCATTGGCTGGCGACTGCTGGTAGCCCTGAATTATCTAACCGCCATCTGGTTAGCGGTTGGGCTTGTATCGCCTTCGCAGGTAGCAGTTTCTTCATTGACGCTGCACGCGATCAGCTGGGTACTTGTGCCAGTTTTTCTGCACCTTCATATTCTAGTTCCCGTTCCACTATTCAAAAATTTACCACGAAATTTGTTGCTGCCCTTTCTTTACACTGTGGCGGTAATATTGGCTGCTTTGGAACTTGTTCAGCTTCTTCCATCCAACGCATATTCTATCGGGGTCTTGCTGTCGATCGCAGGTAGCTTTGGGTTGCTACTGACCCAAGTACTGATTGACTGACAAATCTTTTAGGGAGTGCTCCCCAAAACCTAGAAAATAGGT
>CAYWIC010000055.1:0-29470 GCA_964458115.1 uncultured Anaerolineales bacterium
TGGCCAGCCAGATCGGCAGCGGCTTGGTGGGCGTGATGTACATCCTCGACGAGCCATCCATCGGTTTGCACGCCCGCGATCACCGCGCCCTGCTAGATACGCTCATCCACCTGCGCGATATTGGCAACACCGTCCTGGTGGTCGAGCATGACGAAGCCACCATGCGCTCTGCTGACTGGATCATCGACCTGGGTCCCGGTCCGGGCGTAATGGGCGGCGAGGTGGTTGCTGCTGGGGCGCCGGATGAAATTATCTTGGACCCCGAGTCGATCACGGGCAAATACCTTTGTGGCGATTTGAGGGTGAATCCGCCCAACGGCAGGGAGCGGCGGACTCGCTCGGGGGTGATGACTCTGCGAGGGGCTGGGTTGCACAACCTGAAGGATATCGACGTGAAGTTCCCGCTGGGGACGCTGGTCTGCATTACGGGAGTCAGCGGCTCGGGTAAGAGCAGTCTCGTCGCCCAGACCTTGTATCCAACCCTGGCGCGAACCCTGCACAATGCTCAGATGTCCACACCTGGACCCCACGAAGGCATCGAGGGTCTCGACCAACTGGACAAGATCATCAATATCACTCAAGATCCCATCGGAAGGAATCCGCGCTCCAATCCAGGCACGTATGTGGGTGTGCTCAGCGAAATCCGCCGCGTATTCGCCGAGGTCCCCGATGCTAAGGCTCTAGGATTCAAACCGGGACGCTTTAGTTTCAACGTCAAAGGCGGACGCTGCGAAGATTGCAAGGGGTATGGATTCAAGAAAGTCGAAATGCACTTCCTGGCCGATGTGTGGGTGCGCTGTGTGACGTGCGATGGAAGCAGGTTCAACAGGCAGACACTTGCCGTGACGTATAAAGACAAGAACATTGCCGAAGTTTTGGATATGGACGTACAACAAGCCCTGACCTTCTTCGAGAACCATCCCAAGATCAGGCGCATCCTGCAAACCCTGCACGACGTCGGCTTGGATTATGTCAAACTCGGCCAGAGTGCCCTGACCCTGAGCGGGGGTGAGGCCCAACGCGTCAAGCTGGCCAAAGAGTTGAGCCGCGTGGCCACCGGGCGCACAGTTTACATTCTGGATGAGCCTACTACGGGATTGCACTTTGCCGACATCCAGCGCCTGCTGGATGTTCTTCATCGTCTAGTAGATGCGGGGAACACCGTCATCATCATCGAGCACAACCTGGACGTGATCCGCACCGCCGACTGGATCATTGACCTTGGTCCCGAAGGCGGTGACAAGGGGGGCTACATTGTGGCCGAAGGCACACCGGAAGATGTGTCTATGGTTGACGCCAGTTATACGGGAAGTTTTTTGAAAGAATTGCTACACAATAGGTGACAGTCACTTCGCCAGGTGTTTCCAAAAGAAACGCTGTAAGCAAATTGCCGTTCACTATTTAGGAGGAAATAATGCTCGAAATGCCTGAGGCGACTACTATCGCCAAACAAATGAATGCTGAGTTGACGGGGATGACGATCGGCAGTTTTGGGCGCGGCAACAAGACCCATAAATTCCTTTGGCTGAATAGGCCCGAGGAAGAATATGCCGAGATTCTCCCTGAGTCGAAGGTCACTGGGGCTAGTAGCTTTGGCCGCTCAATTTATTTGCATTTAGGGGATTACATGCTGTGGTGGAGTGATGCGGGCGGGAAAATCATTTACCACGCGCCAGGAGAGAAACTGCCCAAGAATTACCACCTATTCTGGGGGTTTACCGATGGTTCGACACTAACATATGCCTTGCAGATGTGGGGGGCAGTGAAACTGCTCGATCGATCTGATTTCAGTGACAATAAGCCAAATGACGAGATCGGCACTCCGCCGCTTAGCGATGACTTCACCCTCGAACGATTCAATCAAATGCTGGACGAATACCCCGAAAAAACATCCAAGGGGATCAAAGGGTTTTTGGTTGCCACAGGATACGCCATCCCTGACCCCATCCATGGCTTGGGTAATGCCATTGTGCAGGATATCCTCTTCAATGCCAGACTCAGCCCCAAACGAAAAATCCCGGATATCACGCCCGAAGAACGAAGCACACTCTTCAATGCTATCCAAAACACTGTGGCTGAGGCCATCGAGCTTGGCGGGCGATATGACGAAGTCGATCTTTATGGCCAAAAGGGAGGCTATATACGCTTGATGGACAGCAAAACCAAAGGAACTCCCTGCCCCAACTGTGGAACTGACATCCAAAAAATCTCTTATTTGGGTGGGGCGTGTTATTTGTGCCCTCGGTGCCAGCAGTAGCCCTGGTCACGCAAAATAAATCAGCCGAGCTTCGCTCGGCTGATTTATTTTGCGGATATTTCTGATCCAAATCTACTCCACAAAAGTCACCACCACCGTCATTCCCCAGCGCAAGAGCGGATCGATCTCATCGACCAGGATGCGCGCTGTGTATGTAATATCGCCGCGCTTTTCTTCGAAGAAATCGGTGATGGACTCCACGCTGCCGGTCAATTCCACATCGGGCAGTGCATCGGGAACAATGGTCACTGCTTGCCCGACGGCCACATCCACCACTTCGATCTCAGTGAGGTTGTCGGTCTCGACATACCATTTAGAGAAATCTGCCACAGTCACCACGGGCTGCCCCGGTGTGACCTGCTCCCCAACGATCAAGTCAAAATCGACAATCGTTCCGGCAAAGGTAGCCACTAAATCTAAATCGTCCAGAGCAGATTGGGTGGCCTCGATATTCGCTTGAGCAGCGGCAATACGGGACTCAGCCGAGGCAATGCGCGCTTCAGCTAGCGCAACGTCATCAGGATCAGGGCCGTCGATGAGATCGTTGTAATCCTCTTGGGCTTGTACGAGACGAGCCTGGGCGATGTTGTAATCGGCTTCAGCCTGTGAGATCTCGAATTCGTTGGAGACATCGATCAATGCGTTGTATTTGCGCACAGCAGCATCATAGGCCTTTTGGGCTTCGGCTAACAAACTTTGAAAAGTCGCTCTTTCCAGGTTATCGGCGAGCTTGTCCTCATAGGGTTCGAAATCTTCCTTAGCATCTTCCAACTCATCCTCAGCCAAGACAACCTGGGACCAGGCCACATCGATATCGGTTTGATCAGCAGGAGTCGTGCGATAGTTATAAACCCGTTCCGTATCACGAACCTCCTGACGAGCATTGGTCAGTGCCTCCTGAGCCGCAGTGGCGGCCGCGGGCCAGTTATCATAAAGAGTTTGGAGATCTTGTTGGGCAGAAAGCAACTCCAATTCCGCAGCACTCAACTCTAACTGCGCACCTGCGAGACTGCTCTCTATCTGTTCGCGGTCCCCCAAACGAGCCAACACTTCGCCAGATTCGACTTGATCGCCTTCTGCAATGAAGATTTCTGCAACCTGCCCGGCACTCACAAAAGATAACTGAGCAGTCTCATTGGGTACCAAACGCCCCTCCGCGACCACAGCGAAATCCTGGACTACCGGGATCGCCGTAGGTCCTTCAGGTGTTGGGGTGGCTGAAAATTCGCATGCAGCCAGCAAGAGACTGAGCACAACCACTGTGATGACAATAAGTTTATTTTTTGATTTCATTGTATTACTCCATACAGGATCTTTTCAATGTTCTATCTTGTTTAGGTCTCTAGAAATTGCCAAATTTATTCCTCAGATTTAGGGGTGAGTGGGGTGCTGAGCACCCCACTCACCCCTAAATCTGGATAGTCCCAAACTGATTATTCATACGCCAGACTTTCATTGACACTAATGCGCGTTGCCCGACGAGCGGGCACCCAAGACGCCAGGATGGAGAGAACTACAACAATTCCCAGCCAGATCCAAATGCCATGGTAAGCAGGGAAATACTCAGCCGGAAAATCAATCACGCTTCCCAGGGATTTTACAAAAATTGGGCCCACACTCAGACCGATAGGGATAGCTGCTGCCCAGCTGACCAATCCCAACATCAACCCCTCTCCAACAAAGATGTAGCCGACGTCTTGAGAGGAGGCGCCCACAGCCCGCATTACACCTATCTCTCGGCGACGCTCGATGACGTTTATCGAGAGTGTGCCAGAGAGTCCCATGCTGCCTACAGCAGCCATTAAGATCGTCATAATCATCAAAATCTGTGTAAGCACACCAAATTGTGCGCTGGCCTGGTCACGATCTTCACTGGCGACGGCGGAGTAATATACTTCCATCCCCTTGGAATCAAAGAATTCCCGCAGATCGCTTTCAACCGCTTTTTGTACAGCCAGGTTCTGCTCTGTGGCCTGAACCATTGCCACTGCAGAATTGCCGACGTTGTGCAGGGCGCGGTTGAACACATCGATATTGGCAAAAGCCGTGTTCTGGTCGCGGCCGTTGAGATCGAAAACCAAGCCAACTACGGTCCAGGTTGTATCGCCCACATCGGGGAGATCGATGATGATCTCGTCGCCCACATCGACCCCCATTTTTCCAGCCAGCTTCTGATTCAGCAGGATAGCCTGCCCATCCTCAGGATCGAGCATCCGGCCAGCGGTAAGTTCAGGGTTGAACATAGGTGAATGCGAAGGTACGCCGCGCACGAAGACCTCATACTCGCTGCCTGGCCCCGATGATCCAGGGATACGAGTTTCAGCGGTACGGAATGTCCACATCTCGGCGTTTGCAACATTGGGGCGTGACTCAATCAGGGGGATGATCTCGTCGATACGTTGGTACTGTCGGAAGTTGATCTGCACTTCATAGCCAAAACCGGCGAAAATCTTATCGATGGTCTGCTCGAAGGAAAATTGAGTACTAAACACCATCATGAAGATGGCTCCTGAGAAAATCAGGGTGAGCAAGGTCAGCAAAACCCGTCCCGGCCGCCTGAAAGTGTTCCGCAAGGACAGGGCTGCCATGCGGGGCAAACCCCGCACTCTGGCCATCAATCGGTCGACAAATCTGCGGCCATATTCACCCCGTCCCAACCCCGTCTGACTAATAGCGCGTGCTGCGGGGATGGCCACGCCCCTCAACACTGGGTAGAGGCCCGCAAGCAGGGGAATCAGCAATCCGACCAAAACTTGCAACGCGAGCACTTCTGGCAAAATCTCAAATGGGATTGCTGGAACATTTAGTAAATACAGCATCCACTCCGCCATCGCATTGCCCCCATAGGCCCCCAGAGGAACAGCGATGATCAAACTCAAGATGGCATACACCAGGATGATGGAAAGATAAAGCCCCGAAATCTGACGGCGCAAGGCGCCAACTGCTTTCATAATCCCAATCTGGGGGATCTGTTGGGCGATGAGAGCGTTGATGGTGTTGATCACCAGCAAAGTGCTCAAACCCAAGGAGCCAACAGCCATTACCGAAAGCACCATCCCAACACCATTGATCATCTCTTGAAGATAGTGCTCCTCGGGATGGAACGGCTCGGCGAAACCAACTGAAACACCAATTTTCTGTAATTTGTCGTTGATGCCATCTGCAACGATATGGAAATTCTCTTCGCTATAATCGGTGAGCGTAATCCGCAGGTTGTCATACCCACGGAACCCAGCGATTCTCTGGAACGTATCCGGCGTAACGTAGAAAGACGCATTATTTCCAAAAGGTAGCGGCCACTCGAAGGGGTCTCTAACCACACCGTGAATTTCTAATGGGCGAGCCCTTTCGTTGATCTCGAAATACACGGTCCCCCCCAACCCTGGTGCTCCAAAAGAGTCGATATGGGCCGATTCCACAGTGATATTTTTCTCGTTCGGCCAATCGCCTTCGATCAGTATCTGTTGATCGAATATTCGGTTCTCGAAACTTGGGTATGTGGTGATATGACCATCATGCCACTCACCATCCAGGGAAGATTTCCAGCGAATGGTGGCATCAGCAAACCCTTCGATACCCTCCACACCAGGGACGCGTTGCAAACTGCGGATTGTATCTTCGTTGACCAGGCCACTCAAAAACAACGCCCCATGCGAGGGGTTGCTGTCGAGATGGGATTTTGCCATCTGCCCCAGAACCAACTCATTGCCAGATACAACCATCCCGACCGCCATCACCCCCACGGCAATGCTCAAAATCACCATTACAGTACGGCCGAAATTGCGCCAGAGGTCTCGCCAGATCTTTCGAAATGCCGTTTTCATGCGCCGCCGTTCCCATTATCGAACAGCTCTCCATCGAGCACATCCACTACGCGGGGGATGCGGCCGGCCAATTCGAGGTTATGGGTGACCATCATAAAGGTTTTTCCTTGCTTGACCAGCTCTTCGAAGAGATAAAACACTTTGTCGGCAGATTTACTGTCCAGGTTGCCGGTGGGCTCATCGCCCATTACCAAGGGTGGATCGTTCGCCAATGCGCGTGCAATTGCCGCGCGCTGCTGCTGACCACCCGAGAGGGTGTTCGGCAGCTTGTAAGCCTGATCTGCAAGCCCTACCTGATCGAGCAAATGCATGGCCCGTTCCGGACGCTGGCGTGACTTCCAAACCCGGCAGAAATCCATTGGAAGCATCACATTTTCTATGATGGTCAACGTGGGCAGCAACTGGAAGAACTGGAAGATCACACCCACATTCTTCCCCCGCCAACGCGCTAACTTATTTTCATTGAGGTCATTTAGGCGCGCACCCGTCACATTAATATCTCCATTGGTAGGGCGGTCGATACCGGTGATCATATTCAGCAGGGTTGATTTCCCACTCCCCGAAGGACCCCGCACCCCTACGAATTCCCCAGACCCAACTTGGATATTCACAGACCGCAGGGCATGGATGGGCCCTGCAGGGCCGTCGAATGTCTTGTCGACATCCTTTAGATCGATAACCAATTCTGTTCCAGTCATGAGCGAACCACTTCCTACAAATTTTTTTCCTGAACGCTATCCTATATACGACCATACCAAACAAAAGTTTCAAAAAGTGCTCGAAAACTCTGCATAAATTATGCTTCTAGACACGTTGAAGCTCTAATAATTTACTTCATTGGCAAAGAAAATACCTATTCGTTTGCTAACATCTGGCTGTAGGCTGACAATTTCAATGGAATCATAAAATTGACACGCCCCAATTTTATTAACTCGTGAATTGATGTACTCCATTCCCATCCCCCTCTACGAAAAAAGTGCTATGTATGTAATTGTATGAACGTTAATTACCACAATTAGTTTTCATTTGTCACTCTTCGCTCGCCGAAGGCGCGCCTTTGGCGAGCGAAGAGTCTCTCCCCCTACGGTCGGGGTTCAGATTGACAAACCTATGAATTTTCCGTTTTTTGTCTTCACACAGTAAGTTACTTAGCTATCTCAATGCATAACTACCACTTGAAACCATGAGTTTTCGTGATCAATTGGACAGAACATTCTTCATCACCAAGCGCCCATACTCATCAAGCTGCTTGAATGCGCTCTGACCATCCAATGTATTGAATAGATAGGGGAAGATGATCCCAAAAGGAAGCATTGTCAATGGCAGACCGCGGCCATAGTCGATCATCCAAGTGCTGCCCACATAGGCAACCCCCTTTCCTTGACCGCGTTTGAGATACGCCGAATCCCCGGGTCCATATTCTGTGGGTTCGAATTGGCCTTCGGTGAAGGTTAGCATTTTGCCACTGACCATCAAATCCCACACATCCGCGTGTCCGTAGCGACCAGAGAAACCCGTCTCACCAATCGGCGTGCCAAAATAAGCTACATATTCCGTTGGGGATCCATAAACTAAAGCCAACTGACAGACCACATTGCCAGCGCTGTTGAATATCCAGCGAACTTCTGGCGCGATTTTCCCTGGGTAGCGACGCATCATCTCTTGGTGAATGACATCCCAACGCTCCCCAATGGGCAGTCCGGCTCCCTTGTTGGCGATCTCTTGAAGGTCATCGGGGTCAAAGACGAAATTGTTTTCCAATCGTAGGCGCGAATATATTTGATCGATGAATAGTTTCAGACCAAACCCCATGACTGCCAGAAGAGAAATTCTACGGATGAATTTCTTCATTGGTATCCTCCAAAGCTATGCCAAATTCCACTCGATTAACGCCCCAGCGACCCAGGTCGGGGCGGGTTGCTGATATAGATCTGCAGCGTCGCTGTACACCAAATCGACTATTTCACCTTTCATTGGGCCGCGCAGGAAACGGAAGACCTGACCGGCATCGCGGGCGTCGCTCTTGGCATCGACGCAGTGTTGGTTGTAGCCTAAATATTCCCCGGCTGCTAAAAGATCGATGCCTTCCTGAATGCGCTTACGGGCTAACTCCATACCACCTTCCTGGGGGTGCAGGGATTCTTCAGGAGAGTCACCGTAACCAATGCCGTGGTGGAAAGGGTCTGCGGTGGAGACAATGACGGCATCTTTTGCGATCTCGATCAGTTCTTCGATGCCGGGCAAATCTTGAGGTTTGCCTCCTGCCAGGTATGGGTAGCGCTCGATGACCTCGGGGCCCTCAATACCACGACGCTGGGTCTCAGCTTTCCAGAAGTGGCGCCAACTGGTGAGCACGTGGTCAAAGCGCCAATCCTGCCGTCCCACCAGGCCTGGTCCCTGTATTCCCCAATGTTTGAATTGAGCGGGATCTTCCCCCGCGACGACGCGCTGACGTGCTTCTTCCATATCATCGGAGAAGGCGTGCAGCACGCTGACGACTAAAACGCGATCCGCGCCGCTATCCAGACAGGCGTGCACCGCGGCAGCGATCTGCTGGCCGCAGTCAGCGACGCCGGCATGGGGAAAGACTGCCACACCCCCAGCGCCCAAAGTCGCAGAGAGATCCCACTGACGGGCTTCTTCGAGTTGGCGTAGCGTGCCTTCTTCACCCAATTCTTGGTGTTCGGTCAGGTAAAGCCAGTGGATGTCCTGGCGTAATTTGCGCAAATCTAGTTTCATAAGAAATTTCTCCAAATTTTTTCAATATTAGAGCTTACGCAGTTCAGCGAGGAAATTGCTGGGAATAGGGGGTGGGAGCTTCGCTCTCACCCCCTATTCCCAGCAACCCATACTATAAGTGCGTAACTCCTAACTAAATAAACACACCCTCACCCGTTTCTCTGCACTCGACTCCCCTCTCCCAATGGGAGAGGGGCTGTAGGTGAGGGGTAAATTCAGATTCCTGAAAATGTTTGTTGGTTTTGCACTAGAAAACTAATCAGCAAATACGGGTGGTGGTGCTGCCCTTCTGCGATGGAAAATACCATCAACTGAGAAGATCAGCAGGGCTGTCCAAATAATACAAAAACCAATCACTCGATCTTGTGAAAAATCTTCACCGTAAATCAGAACACCGATCAAAAATTGAAACGTGGGGGCAATATACTGCATGAAACCCAGGGTAGAAAGGTGAACTCGTCGGGCTGCCGCGCCAAACCAAAGCAGCGGTAACCCTGTGGCTACACCCGCCAGGGCTAGCATCAGCGTTACAAAGGTGGAATCATGCCCAAAAGCGCCTCTGCCCTCAAATTCCAGAAAGAGCAACCACATCAATGCGGGAATAAACACAAATCCGGTTTCAAGCGTAAATCCAGAGATCGAATCCAAGGGGGCAGTTTTCTTAATCAGTCCATAGAATCCAAACGTCAACGCCAGGCTGAGGGCAATCCAGGGTAGCGCGCCATAGCTCACAGTAAGATAGATGACACCGAGGGTGGCTAGGCCGACGGGGATCCACTGCCAAAGACGCAGCTTCTCTCGCAAGAATACGACGCCCAACAGAACATTCACCAATGGGTTGATGAAATATCCCAGGCTGGACTCGACGATAAACCCGCTGTTGACCGCCCAGATATAGATCAACCAGTTGCCGCTCATTAAGAGCCCCGTAGCGAGATAGACCAGCAAGATCTTTGGGTTTTGGCGAACGGGCTGGAAACCTTGCCAAGCCCTGGTTGCGATGACGTAGACCAACACGAAGACAAACGACCATACTGTGCGATGGCCGACGATCTCCAAGGAGGGTACGCTATCGATCAATTTCCAAAAAATGGGTAAAAAACCCCATAGCGTGTAACACCCCAGTCCGTAAAGAATTCCTTTGTTCATAATTGTAATTTGACATCCCCGGAAACTTGGAGTTTGCGGGGATGTAATTCATAAAGCCTGCTTGTTTTCGATTGCTTTTTGGTAAGCCTTCACATACTCCTGGGCACTGTCATCCCAGGAGAAGCGTTCCCCCATCGCGCGTTGGACCATTTGATCCCAATGAACGCCGCGATCATAATAGGTGCTCACCGCCCAGCCAACACTATAGTAGATCGCATGAGCGCTGGGCTCGAAGAATTTGAAGCCCGTGCCCGCTCCTGTGGTTTCATCATACTGCTCAACGGTATCGTCCAGGCCTCCAGTAGCCCGCACAACCGGCAAAGTGCCATACCTGAGGGAGTAGATTTGGTTTAACCCACAAGGCTCATAGCGCGAGGGCATCAGGAACATATCCGCACCCGCCTCGATCCAGTGGGCAAGCTCGTTGCTATAACCAATAAAACTCCCTGCTCGTCCAGGGTAGCGTACCGGTAGATGGGCAAAGAACCTCTCCAGGTCTTTGTCGCCCGTGCCCAAGAGCACAAATTGGACGAACATATTCTCCATGATACTCTCGATGGATCGGGATAGGATATCCAAGCCCTTTTGATGCGCCAGACGACTGATCACACCGATCAACGGGATGCGCTCATCATCCTGCAAATAGAAGCGTTTTTGCAGATCTCGCTTACAAATCTTTTTCCCTGCCAGGTCATCTCGTGTGTAATTGGCCGGGATCAGAGCATCTACCTCGGGGTTCCACTGGGTATAATCGACTCCGTTGAGGATGCCAATATAATCTTCACCTTTGTCGTTGAGATAGGGCGCCATGCCATGGGCCATCTCAGGTGTGCGCGTTTCCATGGCGTAGGTCGGGCTGACGGTATTGACCACATCCGCATAATGAATACCACCCTTCAGGAAATTGACCTCCCCATGATCTTCGAATTTCTCGGAGGTGAAGTTTCCCCATTGCAATCCAGCATAGTCGTAATGTGCTGCGCCATAAACCCCTTGATACCCAATATTGTGAATGGTCAAAAAACTCGCCGCGTCTCCCAAAATGGGGTCATCCCAATGCCAGATCTTGAGATACGCGGCTGCCAGCGCGGTCTGCCAGTCATGGGCATGGACGATATCGGCCTTGAAACCGATATCAATGCAAAGCTGGAGTGCAGCCCGAGATAGAAAAGCATACCTGCGGGGGTTGTCCAGGTAATCGTTGAAATCGGCATCATGGTAGAGGCCTGGTCGGTCGAAATATTTACCCGATTCGATGAAATGAACATCAACCCCCTCAGTGGATTGCGTTTTGTACACCGCACACCATTCCTGCGTATCCCCCATCCACACGCCCATCGGGCTATGGAAGGGTCGAATGTCGAATTGCTCTACATCGGTCGAGCGGTATTTGGGCATCACAACGATGACCTGATGGCCCAATTTCTGAAGAGCAGCCGGGAGAGCGCCAACTACATCCGCCAGACCGCCAGACTTGGCATAAGGTATGCATTCCGAAGCCACCATCACGATTTTCATTTTCTTAGGCAAAATTTTTTCTCCAATTCCATTCGTACTCAAATAAACTCCGCGGCTCTCTGGGAAACGCCGCCAATTCCTAGAGAACCAACTCCGCACATTATAACCACTTCGAATCCTGTTGTATACTATATAGGAACGATGAATCCCGAACCGCTCGCGCCAGCATATATTCCCGGACGCCCGTCGCAAAATGCACAGCCATTGGGAAGGTATCTACCCCCCATCCCTGAGGGGGTGGCTGCTTCCTGGCTGGAAACTCAGACTCTACGAGAGGGGTGGGTACTGGATCCCTTTGGCGCTTCCCCGTGCCTTGCAGAGGAGATTGCCCGCAGCGGAACCCGCGTATTGGTGGCTGCAAATAACCCGGTGATTGCCTTTTGCATCAAATTGTCTGCCTCACCCCCACGCCTGTCAGATCTGAGATCAGCCCTGGCGACCATCGGGTCTGCAAAGCTCAGGGATTCACGCATCGAGCCACATATCCGCTCGCTGTACCAAACCCAATGCCAGGGGTGTGATGCTATCATCCAAGCAGAAGCATTCCTTTGGGATCAAGACAGCCAGGTCCCTTTTGGACGCATCTACACCTGCACATACTGCAAGGAATCGGGAGAGTATCCAACCACCGAAGCGGACAAATCCCTGGCTGCGCAGTTCGAGGATATGGGGCTGCCGCGCGCTCGCGCTTTGGAACGCGTCGCTCCACTAAACGATCCCGACCGCATCTATGCCGAGGAGGCCCTGGATGTCTATCCCGGCCGGGCGGTAAACGTCCTCAGCACGCTGATCAACAAACTCAATGGACTGGGGCTATCGGACGAGCAGAAGAACCACCTCAGCGCGCTTTTGATAACCGCGTTCGACCGTGCCAACACGCTTTGGTCACACCCAACCGCGCGCCAGCGACCGCGTCAACTGACCATCCCCCCACAATATCGCGAGAACAATATCTGGCTGTCATTGGAGCAAGCCGTCGACCTATGGGCTTCAGATGGCCCGCAACTGCCAGTTACCATCTGGCCAAATCAACCACCAGAAGAGGGGGGCATCTGTCTGTTCCAAGGACGTATCAAAGATCTGACGGATAGCATCGGACAAATCCCCATCCGCGCGGTGCTGACAGCCTTTCCGCGCCCCAACCAGGCTTTTTGGACTCTCTCTGCTCTGTGGGCAGGCTGGCTTTGGGGGGCAGAGGCAGTCGAGGAGTTCAAGCCCGTCTTGCGTCGCCAACGCTACAGCTGGCGCTGGCATAGCGTAGCGCTGCATTCGGTGCTGGAAAATCTACAGGAGACGTTACCCGCGCATACGCCTATCTTCAGCCTGATTGGTGAAAGTGAACCCGGGTTTCTAAGCGCGGTCATGACCGCGATCCACTACACTGATTTGGAATTGGATGGTGTGGCCATGCGCACCGAAGAGGGTCAAACGCAGATCTCGATGATTTCCAGCGAAGAGAGAGGGGATCTAGAAAGCAGCAACATCAAAGAAACCATTCAACAGGGGGCTCAATCCTATCTGAAGGAACGCGGCCAGCCTTCAGGATATTTGCCCTTGCTGGCTGCCGGCCTGAGTGCCTATGCGCAGGAACCCAGCACAGAAGGCTCTCCACGAGAAAGCTTTTATGACCTCCAAAAAATCATCGAAGACGTCATCTCGTTCCGGGGCGGCTTCTTGCGATTAGAGGCCACAGGGCAATCTCCTGAATCAGGATTCTGGTGGCTGCACAAATACGAAGGTCAAACGCTGCCCCTCGCTGACCAGCTGGAAATCGAGCTGGTCAACTATTTACTCAAACATCCCGCCTGCACTTTGGGGACATTGGATACTGAACTGTGCAGGGCTTTCCCTGGGTTGTTTACACCTGGCACGGAATTAATCCAGGTCTGTCTTGATTCTTATGCCGAGCAGCAGCCATCTGAGAGCGGCCATTGGCACCTACGCCAGGGAGATACGCCTACCAATCGCCGTGAAGACCTAAAAAACATCGCTGAATTATTACAGGCTTTAGGGATGAAATTAGGATATGAAACTCGAAAAATAGGTGACGATCCTCTCCATTATCATTGGCTCGAGGATAATCAGAAGGCGCCCTTAAACTTCTATATTTCCGCTTCAGCGGTGCTGGGGAAGATCATCAATACAAACCAATCCCCGCTTGGAAGATCCCTGATCTTGATACCCGGCGGGCGCGCCAACCTGGTAGCCTGTAAACTCAACCACAACCCTGTTCTACGAATGCAAGTCGAAGAGCACTGGGGATTTATCAAATACCGTCATCTGCGCTACCTGGTCGACAACCCGATGCTGACTCGTGAGAATTTCGAAGAGCAGTTGGCATTGGACCCCCTGACCTACTCCGAACCGCAAATCCGTTTGTTATAAATTGAGAACACTACTCCAGACACGAGTCACCCCAAATATAAGAATTGCAGAGGTTTTCGGTAAAGCATCACTCCCGGCACTCCTGTGCCGGGGCAGCGAGAGAGTGCAAGGAATTCACCCTCTCGCTGATAATCGAAAAAATATCCCTCCTTCCCAGTTCCACAAAAATGGGAAAGGGGGGCAGGGGGGATGGGGATAAAAAAGCATGACACATCCCGTATTTAATATTCGGGGTGTGTCATGTCTGGCTTTTAAATGTTACTTTCTTTACCTCTTCATCGACTAAAAGATCAGATGATGAAGAAAGGAGAGAAAGTATGATGAACGCACCCCAAAGCAAACGGAAGTACATAATCTCGATCGTGATATCTGTATTGGCACTTAGCGCATTAGGCTGCAATTTGGCCAGCCGAGTGCTGCAAGGTCAGCCATACGAACCACGTCTAAGAGAAGAAGAACCCTATTTCGATAAAGGCGAACACGGCGAAGAGGGAGAGCCTTGGCATGGTGAAGAAGGTGAACCCTGGCATGGCGAAGAGCAGCATCACGAAGAAGATCCGTTCCATAAAGAGGGTGAGCCTCATGGTGAAGAAGGTTCTTTTCACGAAGAGGGCGAACCGCATCACGACGAAGGTTCCCACCATGAAGAGGGCGAACCGCATCATGAAGAAGGATCCCATCGCGAAGAGGGTGAACCCCAGCATGGTGAAGAGCCCCATCAGGAGGAAGAATGCCCACCCGAAAGCGAATGTCCCGGCGGCCCTGGTGGAGAACCTGGCGGTGAGAGTGACGTTCGCGCTGATCTAGCTGTGACCGACGTTTTCCCGGAGAACTTACCCCATGGAGATCTAAAAGTCCGCATCACCAACAACGGACCAACGCCGTTGACCACCTACCCGGCCGAGTTGTTCTGCCATGCGCATGGTGTCTCCTGGGGAGGCCCAGAACATGGTGAAGAGGACCGCGAAGGGCACCAGCAAATCATCTTATCTTTGGGCCCTGGCGATACAGACGAATTCGAAACCGGGATCAAAATCGACGCTAATCTGTACCAGTATGAGGTTTTCTGCGAAGTTTGGGTCGAAATCGATCACGAACACAGCAACAACTTCTATATGGAAATGGTGCCGCAATCCAATCCGTAGTTCAACTACCCTTACAAAGTAAAGCGAAAAACAAGCGCTCGCTGCTCGATACGCAGCGAGCGCTTGTTTTTCTTAAGATGTGAATGGTAGTTATGGGTTCGCAAGGAATCACTGGGATGCTTCCCCAGAATTAGGGGTAGGTGGGGTGCGAGCACCCCACCTACCCCTAATTCTGGATAATACTTCAGCAATTCTGAGAAACGTAATTATGGCGTCGGGGTCGCTGACGGGAAATCCGTAGGAGTCTCTGAGGGCAGCGGCGTTTCTGTTTCCGTAGGAGGCATTACCACTGTTGGCGTCTCCGAAGGGATGAGCGAATTTGTGGGTGTAAAGGTGGCTGTAGGCGTCATCGTAGAAGTAGGCGTCTCAGTGGCGGTGGATGTCAGAGTTGGCGTGAATGTCTCCGTCGGTGTCGAGGTCGCTGTAGGTTGATCCGTCGGGGTTGGAGTCGAGGTGGGGACCTGAAGATCGAGGGTGATGATCTTCTCGGCATAGGTATCCTCGGTGCTGAGCACACGTAATCTCACAGAGACCACGCCAGGTTCCAGTTCACTGACATCCCATTCATAGATCTCATCTGGCTGACGCACTGGATCATTTTCCTCCCGCATCAAATCCCAATCTACCGGGTCATAGCCTCTACCCCACTGCAACCAGTATTCGCTGAAATTACTGGTAGCATCTGCCCGACCGTAGATCGAGATTGGATTGGTCGTGATTACGGTGCCATTGGCAGGGGAGTTTATCTCGAGGATTGGACGTGAATCAGTATCGGCACAGGCGTGCTGGGGGATCAAGAAGACCGGGTCGGCGAAACCCATATCATTGGCCCACTGTCTGCCCTGATCTGTTTCTTTAATCCACTTTACTGCCCAAGGATCACTGACATTCAATCCCAGTTTATTATCTGTGAATTCATTACAGGCTGGGGAGGCCAGCAACCCCGTCCAGGAATCTACATTAGCCTTCTGCCAAAGATCCTGACTGGCAGGTAGTGGTGGCTGGCCAGCAACAAAGTATTCACTGCGCTGGTTAGGGCACCACTGCGAGGGTTCCGTGCCCGATTGTGAGCAGATAACCTGCTGGACAACTCCATTTGGTGTCAAAAATGGAGCTGGATTTCCCCCAGTTAGCTGTTGAATGGCGGTCTGCATAAAGGAGTTCCAGATGGGGGCCGCGCCCGTCAGACCGCTGGTACCTTGCATAGGCGTGTAGTCGGCATTGCCAACCCAGGTGCCAACGACCACATCCGGGGTATAGCCTATCGTCCAGTTGTCGCGAAAATCGTTGGTGGTGCCAGTTTTTGCAGCCACCTGGAAGGGCAAGTTCAGCGCTGAATTGGCGCCGAACATGGGTGTCCGGGCGGCATTATCAGAGAGGATCGAAGAAATTAGGAAGACATGTTCCGGCTGCAAAACAGGCTCTCCGGGGGGTTGCTCGTACTGATAGACGACTTCCCCAAGATGATCCTCAATGCGCAGGATCGCCACAGGGGGGATTTTTCGCCCACTATTGGCAAAGACGGCATACGCGCCGGACAACTCCAATAGAGAGACATCCCCACCTCCCAGGGTCAGAGACAAGCCGTAATCTTCGCGCGTCAAGGTCGTGATCCCCAGGCGCTTGGCCATGGCAATCAGGCCATCTTCACCTGGTATCGCTGGATCATCATAGATGCCCACAAAATCTAGCGCTTTCACCGCGGCAACGTTGATGGAGTTCGCCAGGGCGGAGCGCAACAGCATGGGGCCATGGTAGCGGTTATCGTAATTGACCGGCACGTAGGGAGGCCGCGTGTCGCTTGGGTCTCCCGAAGGCGGGAACTCAGAGCGTACATCCCAGATCAAGGTCGAGGGAGTCCAGCCCTTCTCGAAAGCAGCCACATAGGTCAATGGTTTGATCGCCGATCCCGGCTGGCGGGGGCTGACGGCCATGTTGACCTGGCCATCAATATTCTCATTGTTGAAGTCCGCCGAACCGACCATGGCCAGGATTTCTCCGTTGCTAGGCCGGATGACCACCAAGGCACCATTGGTAACATGCTTATCTGCCAGAGAGTTGACTTGATTGGTAACCACCTCCTGGGCCTTATCTTGAAGACCCGGATCCAACGTGGTATAGACCGTAAACCCAGAGCGATAGATGGTCTGCGGGTCATACTGCTCTTCCAAGATCGAGCGCACGAAATTGACCCAGTGCGGGTAGAGCATTTGTACCTGAGGCGGTCTGAAATCATAGCTCTCGAAAGCCCGCGCTGCTTCGGCTGCCACACCTGCTTCGATGCACAGAGCTTCAGGAGAGTTGCTAACAAAGATGCATCCCTGCTCCTGGCTGGTTTGGAACATCAACAACAATACTGTTTGCTGCCGCTCTAAGGTCACTTCGCGGTTGGTATATACATCGTAGACCGATGGCAACTGCGGCAGCCCAGCCAGGAATGCCGACTGGCCCAAGTCCAAATCCCTGGCCGATACCCCGAAATAGGTTTGTGCAGCAGCCTCGACTCCGTAAGCCAGGTTTCCATAGAAATTCTCATTCAAGTAGATTTCCAGGATTTCGTTCTTGGAGTACCGCCGGGTGACTTCTGCTGCCAGAATGGCCTCCCGTAACTTGCGCCGGTATGTCCGTTGGGCCCGCTCCTCCGCAGAGAGGAACATGGTCCGAGTCAATTGTTGGGTGATTGTGGAGGCCCCCGATACGGTTTCCTGGCTGTTCAAATTTTGCCAAAAGGCGCGCACAATGGCCATCGCATCGAAGCCCGGATGGTTGTAAAACTCCTTATCCTCGGTGGCGAGTGTAGCGGCAATCATGTAGGGCGACATCTCATCCAGCGTAATATATGTCCGCCGCCCTCCACTGGGGTCCAGGATTTCATAGAGCAAATTACTGTTCCGGTCTAGGATGCGCGTGGTTTCGAACTGGGAAACCCTCTGACGCAGATCGCTGGGGTCAGGAAGATCGTTGGCAATCTGCCAGTATACAAAAAAACCGATTGCGGCAGAGATGATCGCCAGAATCACAAATACAAAAGCTCCAAGGAGAGACATGCGCAACAGACAGCCGAAACCACGTTCGAGTTGATCAGGCTGGAATTTGCGGCGACTACGCTTTTTAGGAGGAGGGGGCGGGGCTACAGGAGGGCTGGTCGCTGGTCTACGAGGGGGGATTTCTGCATCCGAAAAGGCCGCCGGTGTAACCCGCGTGGCCGCCTGATCGATCTCATCGACCCGTCTTGGCAAAGGCATACCACGAGTATCCAGCGCTGGGGGCGCAGTTTGGGGCGTTGTCCCCAAACTTGGCGGTGGCGGAGTGGTAGCCTGCTGTTGAGGCAATGTTGCTTTTTCCCCAGCTTCCATTTTCTCGGGGGGGGCATCCCCCGAGGGAGGCGGCAGCTCGGATTGGCGCGCAGGTTCAGGACGCGTTTCGCTGGGGGGGTCTTCAGGAGTGGATTCGCCCTTCTCGTCCTGCTGGCCAACCAAATCCAAATAGGTCGAAGGGTAATCACCCCGAGCAGGTTCGGAAGGAGTTTGCGGGATCCCTACATCCGTTTCTTCTGTAGAGGCTTCTTGTTCAACTTTTTCTGCCTCGTCTAGCAATCGGCGAAATCGATCTCGAGGGTCTTCTTGTGGGGCGGGCTTCTCTTCTGACATAAAGTCTTCCAGGGTGGGCTTACTCTACCTCAGGTTTACTGGCGATGAGGACTTTAAAGGTTCCTTTCATAACAATTTCGTCATTCTGGTTGATTACACTCAGTTCCAGATCAACACCACCGCTGTTCAAACGTTTATATGCTTTGGTATTGGTGACCGTCGATTCCACCTGGATCGTATCTCCGATAAAAACTGTTTTGGTAAACTTCCAAGACACAATTTCGCGAAAGGCAATTACCGTGCCTTCGATAAGACCACTCAGGTTCAATAACCCCGAAGCAATGGAGGTGATCAATAATCCGTGAGCAATCCGCTGGCCAAACGGCGACTCTTTGCAGTATTCTGCATCGGTGTGGATTTGATTGAAATCGCCAGACAGGCCTGCAAAGGTAACAATATCGCTCTCGGTAATCGTCCGGCCAACGCTGGTGTATATCTGGCCAACTTCGAATTCCTCGAAGTACAAACCGCGTGCTTGATATTTCGTCATGTTTCGCTCCTGGAATCGGATCCTGTGTGAATTAGGTTTCTTTTATAAACACTGGACACTGCATACAGGTTACTGCTCATTGTAATTTGTACATTGAACATTGATTCTAGCATAAAACCTTTGACCTTTCTCCCATCTGCCCTTAAAATCCTATTTATGAGGAATTGGAACCTGACCGTCAATGATCCAGGGGCATATACCCTCGCAGCGGATGCCCGCTGCGGCCCTACCGACTATGCCAACGATCACATTTGGGAACTATCCCTGAGCGGGGGAGAGCCTCCTGCTTTAGCAATCCGCACAACCTACGGCCTGCGCGCCCGCAATATGCGCCTTTTCCCGCGCTTTGTCGAAGGAGACAGCGCGGTATCAGACCCCGAAAACTTTGCAGAGATCCCTCGCGTTCAGCGCTTCTATCCGAATTATCTATCACTGGAATGCAGCCCATTCACAGGAATAGAGATTACCCTCGAATATTGGGTTCCTGATTCCCACAACATTTCCGGGCGAGTGCATATCAAGAATAGTCGCCTATCTGCACGGCAAATCTGTTTCGAGTGGGGCGCAATGCTTTCGGCTGCGATCGAGGGCGAACGAATGATTCCAGAGGAAATTGAAGCCACAACAGTGCTATGCGGTCAAACGAGTGATCTCACTCCAGTATTGTTCATGACAGGTGGACCGGTATTCAGTTCAGGACCATTCCCAGCCTTAGCCATCGATGTCGATTTACCAACCGGGGGCGAACGCCAATTTACCTGGGTAATGGCTTCTTGTAAAGACCACTCTGAATCCTTTGCTCAAGCAAGAAGTATCGCCACCCTTCCCTGGGACAAGGAAATTGCCCGCTTGGATGTGCTTAACGATGGTCTCATTGAAATCGAAACTGGCGATCCCGATTGGGATGTCGCTTTTGCGCTAGCACAGAAAAGCGCGTATGGACTGCTCGCCAGTTCAAGCGATCAACTCCCCCAGATGACTTTTGTGAACAGCCGACTTCCCGATCAGGGTTATTCACCCAATGGCGATGGAAGCGATCACTCCTATTTGTGGAACGGCCAGACCCCCATGGAAACTGATTTCTTGGTCAAGATGATCATCCCAGCGTCGCCAAAGATAGCTGCAGGCTTATTGGCTAACTATCTTTCGATCCAAAATCAAAGTGGATTTATCGATTGGAAGCCTGGTCTTGCTGGACAGCGCGGTGGGGTAATGGCTACGCCGATATTGGCGAACCTGGCCTGGAAGATCTACCTTGCGACGGAAGACCGACAATATCTGAATATGATCTACCCGAATCTCATCAAAGCCGTTCAGGCCTGGTTCGATGAGGGGCAAGATCGTGATGGAGATGGCATCCCAGAATGGACTCACTTAATGCAATCGGGGCTCGAGGAACATCCCACATTCTCAAAGTGGCAGGAATGGTCCCAAGGAGCTGATATCTCCTTGAGCGAGAGCCCTGGGCTGTGTGCGCTACTCTACAATGAAATTCAAATCCTGATCAAAATGGCCAATCTCCTAGAGCGCACAGGGCCTATCGCCTCCTTGCAATCCATCGCTAACAACCTTCTCGCTGCAATCGATGCATCGTGGGACACGGCTGCATCCATGTACCGGGTTTGGGATCGCGAGACCCACCTCAGTACTTCAAAGGAGATCCTGGCTGAACAATATGGCTCGGGAGAAATCTTCTTCCAGCGATCATTCGATAAACCCGTTCGACTGTTGATCTCAGTAACAGGCGTAGACACCACACCACGCCACATCAACATATTCATCCACGGCGCTGGCCCTTCGGGACGGAATCGGGTCGAAAGATTTTCTGAAGATCAACTCTCCTGGCGAATTCGCAACAGCACCATTACCAGTCAAAGGGTTTACGCCAAACTGGAATATATCGAAATCAAGAACATCGGTCCAAATGATCTCATCAAGGTGGAGGTTGTTGATCTATCTTTCCAAGATTATTCGCTGTTCCTGCCGCTCTTAGCCGGTATCCCTTCGCAAGAGAGGGCAGATGAGATCATCCAAAATGCCCTTATCAATCCAGAGCGCTTTTGGGGTAAATTCGGCATTCCATTATGCCCATCAAATGCTACAGATGATCTAAGCCAGGCTTGTGCTCATGCGTCCATCCTATGGAACAGCCTAATCGGCACCGGTTTATTGAACTACGGCTATCGCAAAGAATCAGCCGAATTAGTCAACCGCCTGATGGACGCGGTCATTCTCAACCTAATAAAACATAAAGCCTTCTCGCAAAGCTATCATGTCGAGACCGGGTCCGGGGCTGGAGAACGGAATGCTCTGCAGGGACTCGCACCATTGTCCCTCTTTTTAGACACCCTGGGAGTACGTCTTATTTCTGGGAAAAAAGTCGCCCTTGAAGGCAATAACCCCTTCCCCTGGCCTGTAACCATCAAGTATCGTGGTATAACGATCCTGCGTGAAGAGGGAAAAACACGCGTCACCTTTCCTGGTGGTCAGACCGCGGTCGTCAGGAGACCCGAACCACATCTCGTCGAATTGGACAACCTATGATGATTAAATCGTCAACTAAATTACCAGTAAGAATTCTCACCATCCTGATATTACTCGTTCTGCCCCTGCTTGCAGGATGTTCAGGAAACGAAGCTCTACCTTTCTCGCTGGGCCAGTCTGCTGAAGCAGATCATTCCAGTGTAGAGCCAGGTGAGGATCCCGATGATGATAGGATTACCGATTTTATTACCGTGGTAATCGGCCTTTTACTAATCTCTGCCTTGGTAGCGATCGTCACCAATCGATTACGCCTGCCATACACTGTTGGTCTGGTGCTGATAGGTTTGGCTCTATCGTTAAGAGGCCAGGAACAAATCGATATTCCACCCGATATCTTCCTGTGGTTATTGGTCCCGCCCCTGATCTTCGAGGCCGCCTTCCATATCAAATTCAATGATCTGCGTAGGGATTTACCCCCCATCTTAGCCCTGGCGATACCTGGGGTTTTGATCACAACCTTTTTGGTGGGTGGTGTGGTGGCTTTGGGAACGGATCTCCCATTCGCAATGGCGCTGGTCTTTGGATCGCTGATTGCAGCCACCGATCCAGTGGCTGTAGTAGCGCTTTTCCGCTCCTTGGGTGTTCCCAAGCGATTGCAGGTGCTTTTAGAGGGAGAAAGCCTGTTCAACGATGGCACAGCCATTGTGATCTTCGGTCTGATGTTGGAGATCGCGATCAAGTCAAACGGATCCTTTGATCTCATCAACAGTATTTTCGATTTCGCCATCATCGCG
Organism: uncultured Anaerolineales bacterium; assembly: GCA_964458115.1. Lineage (GTDB taxonomy): Bacteria > Chloroflexota > Anaerolineae > Anaerolineales > UBA11858 > NIOZ-UU35. The sequence goes on from CAYWIC010000055.1 coordinate 22,436, forward strand.
GGCGGCGGCCTTGTTGTGGGCTTCATCTTAGGAGTCTTGATCTCGCGAGCTATTGGCTTCATCGACGAACCGCTCATCGAAACCACATTGACTACCATATTAGCCTTTGGATCCTACATCGTCGCCGAGCAATTTCATGTCAGTGGTGTATTGGCCGTGGTCGCCGCGGGATTAGTCAGCGGAAACCTGGGCAACCGGGTAATGGCGCCGTCAACAAAGATCCTGGTCATCAATTTCTGGGATATCGCAGCCTACTTTGCAAACTCAGTGGTCTTCTTGCTGATTGGATTGCAAATAAACCTGCGAGTGCTGTTTGCCGATTGGCAGGTGATCGTCTGGGCAATTTTGGCTATTCTGGTCGCCAGGGCTGTTGGGGTTTATGGATTATTGGGTTTCAAAAAGGATATCAAATTTCACTACAAAAATGTGCTCTACTGGGGTGGATTGCGTGGAGCCATCTCGCTGGCTCTGGCTCTAAGTTTGCCTATTTCATTAGACGCCCGCGACAAAATCCAGGCGATGGCATTTGGCGCGGTGCTTTTTACACTGCTGGTTCAAGGCCTGACCATGAAACCACTGATCAACAAAATGAAGCTGATTCAGCGTAGCGAAGCAGAAGAAGAGTACGAACGCCGTCACGCGCGGGCTGTGATGGCAAATGCATCGTACGATCGACTGGAGGCAATGCACAAGGAAGGATTGCTGTCCTCCCACCTTTGGGAGCGCTTAGCTAAACCCATGAAACAACACGCCGAGGCATTAGCCAAAGCTGTTGAAGAAACCTTGCATGCTGACCCAAGCCTTGAATTCCAGGAGATGGATTCTGCTTTCAGAGACCTGTTGCAAACCCAGCGCACCGCGCTGACCGCTATGCTTAGAGATGGGATCATCTCGGAGGAAACCTACTCCCAATTGGTTGGCGAAGTGGACAGTGCAATTACAGACAGGCAGACACCGCTGATTGAAATACTGCGCGTCGACACCACACAACCGATTGACGGGTTGCAAATAATCATTGTCCAGGAAGCCGATGTGGAAAATGTCATCGCCAGTATGAATAGATTAGGGCTCCCAGTCACGCGTTTGTCCAGCACTGGTAGCTTCTTAGGGCGTAGAAATGTCACCCTATTAGTCGGCACCTTCAAGAACCAGGAAGATAATGTGAAGAGAGCCATAGCCAGAGCTAGCCGGCAACGGGTCGAATTTCTACTAAGTCCTGGACAGGATCCAGATATGAGTACATCAGTGACCGTCGGAGGCGCAACGATGTTCGCTTTTGACGTAGAAAGATACGAGGTGCTGTGATGAAGATGGTTGTGGCAATCATAAACGATTCCTACAGCGACAAGGTCGCCCAATCTCTATTAGATTCGAACTACCGGGCAACCCGCCTGGCTTCCACTGGAGGATTGCTGCGCGGGGGTACAACCACGTTCATGGTGGGTGTTGAAGATGAGCAAGTCGATGGTGCTTTACATGTAATTCGGGAGAGCATTTCTACACCAATTGATCCTGAAAAGGTCCAGGCCACGATCTACGTACTTAATGTGCGGGATTTCGAGCGCCTGTAAGCGGAGAGATATAATGAAAATGCTTGTAACTATTCTCAATGATGAAGACAGCGAATGCGTATACGAAGCGCTGCACAATGCCAATTTCACCGTCACACGAATCGATTCGACGGGGGGGTTTTTGCGCCAGGGCAACAGCACATTGATGATTGGGGCCGCGGATGAGCGCGTGGACGATGCCCTCGATCTAATCAACTCGCAATGCTCTCCATCTGTAGAGCCAATCGCTAGACGGGCGACGGTATTCGTACTCAATGTAGAACATTTCGAGGAAATCTAACCATGACCGACGCACCAGAGAATATTTGCCCGAATCGTTTTACGATCTCGACGGAAGGACAAACCATCGCGATTCCCTGCTGTTGGAATCACCCCATCGACCGGCCGGATCAGCCAAACGAGCAAATCGATCGTTTGGTGATCGTTGTCCACGGCGTCGTTCGCAACGCCGACGAGTATTACTTGAACACCATGGCCGCCGCCGAATGCGCGGGTGACACAAGCAACTCGTTAGTCATTGCGCCGCAGTTCCTAATCGAAGAAGACCTGGTCTCCTTTGATCTCTCTGATGAGACACTATTTTGGGGCGGTGAAACTGGGGAAGGATGGAAGAAAGGGGACGATTCTATATCCACAGAAGAACATCCCCGGACTGTGCAAATCAGCTCTTTCGAGATCGTCGATAGAATAATCGAACGTGTGACAACCTCCGGTGCCTTCCCTAACGTAGAAACTGTGGTGGTGGTTGGACATTCAGCCGGGGGGCAATATGTCAACCGATATGCTGTTGGAACTCAGATCGAGCAAAAACTCCCTCCTGGGATTAGCCTACGGTATATCGTCGCCAACCCCTCCACCTATGTCTATTTGAATGGAGAACGCAGAATCGAGGGAACCACCAACGAATTCGACATCCCCGAAGATGCAGAGCAAGATTATGACGAGTATAAGTATGGGCTGAGGGCGCTAAACAGCTACATGTCCAGAACGAGCCCGTCAGAAATGCGCGATAATTTCTCCAGGAGGGACGTTGTCTATCTGCTTGGCGGCGAGGACACCCGAGAAGCCTATCTGGAACAAACCCCCAATGCCATGCTCCAAGGGACCAACCGGCTGGAGCGCGGCCAAATCTATTACCACTATCTGCGCCACTTGTTTGGCGAGCCGATTACCCGATCACACAGCATCGCCATCATCCCTTGTGTTGGGCATGATCATGCAGCCATTTTTCGCTCAGAAGCGGGGTTAAAATACCTATTCGATTTTCAGTGAAAATTTATCCGGGGGTTAACTATGGAACTCTTCGACCTGATAGACCTCAACACGGAGGGGCTTTTTCCTCCACTGGTCAGCTGGGGCGCCCATTTTTCGGCATAACTGACTCAGGAAATCGGCTGGATCCGGGACCTTTTCCCAAACCTGAGGCAAGAAGGTTGCTCTTTTAGAACCATCGCGCATCACCAGGCCATCAATACCAGGGCGAATTTTTGACAATAAATCTTCAGGGCCATCATATTCCAGCGGTTGCGGGGCTGTGAGGCGCGAGATTTCGATCTCGATTTGGGGGAGTTCTTCGGGCACGACTGGGGGGAAACGGTAGTCGTTCAAGGCTGCGGCTAGGGCATGTTCACGGACATCATCAGCTAAAGAGCGATAAGGCTCTAGCGTTCCAAGACAACCACGCAATTGTCCACCCTTGGTCAAGGTCACGAAGGTCGCACCAGGCTCGCACAAACGCGGAGACAAACTATCAGGGTCCAGCGGTGGTAGGGGTTCTCCTCTCACGCCAAACTCCAAGCCCTGCCGCGCCAGCCCTACTAAAACACTGCGCTCCTCGGGGGTAAGCTGATCATCAGTCATCGGTATTTCCAAATAGGTCTCAACCTTGCAACATAAGAAATCAGGAACAAAATACTATAATTTGCTCCCGTGGTCAATCTGTATCTATTTTACCTAAAAACCTTGTCATCCATACATCTTTTCGGTACTATGAGAGTAGGAATAATGGCGCGACTTACCACGCGCAGGTATGCGGACCAGAAAAAAGGGGGTGGCTGCTGCGCAGCCACCCCCTTTTTTCTAAAATCCTTGATCATCCGTTGAAAATTTGGCAGTTTAGAAATGAGCAAATCGAAATCGAAGTCCAGAAGAAAACCTAACGTAGCCACAGAATCGTTGAAATCTGTCTTCACCACGATCATCGTTGCGGCTGCCATCGCCACCTTATTCACCGCGGCCAAGCCAATTGGTCTGTTCTCTGGCGAATTTTCCGCCAAATTATCTGAAGCCGTCAGAGCGCAGGAAACCCCCTCTGAACAATGGCCAACCGCCACTCCACGACCCAAACCGACCATAGGGATCGTTGTTGGGCATTGGGGCGATAACCAGGATCCTGGCGCAGTCTGCCCAGACGGATTGACGGAGTTAAGCATTAACCAGGAAGTGGCCACGCTCTTGCAGCAGAGGTTGATCAATGAGGGATTTGCGGTTGACCTACTGCATGAGTTCGACGACAGTCTGGAAGGATACCAGGCTCTGGCATTGATCTCGATCCATTCCGACTCGTGTGCGTATATCAACGATGAGGCCAGCGGGTTCAAAGTGGCAGCTTCCCATTTCAATCCTCGACCCGAACGGACTGCCCGCATGGTTGCCTGCCTGCGAAATCGTTATGCCAGCGCAACCGGACTCGGAGAGCACCTCAGCATAACCCTTGACATGACCGAATACCATGCTTTCGACGAGATCAACGAAGAGACTCCGGCTGTGATCATCGAGATCGGATTTATGAACCTGGATCGCCAACTCTTGACACAAAATCAGGATGTGATCGCCAACGGCATCGCCAATGGCCTTCTGTGTTATTCACGCAACGAGAGCATCACTACGGATCAATGATGAGTTCAGAGTGGAAGCAAGCCCAAGCGGCCCTGCGCAATGCCCAAGAGGCGCTCACGCGCCAGGATTATCGCGCTGCTCGTCGCTGGGCCGAGCAGGCCGCCTCCCTGGCCCCTGAACGTGAAGAGCCCTGGCTCTTCCTGGCCGCATGCGCGTCACCGCGTGCTAGCCTGGCCTATCTTGAGCGCGCCCTGGAAATTAATCCGCAAAGTGACTACGCCCGGCGCGGCATGCACTGGGCAATCGACCGCTGGCGTCACGATCCATCCCATCCCAAACCACTCAGACAGATCATCTCGGCGCACATTCCTCCCGAGGCGCTGACTCGCTCCAGGCCAGCGCTTGTCCCCTGGATGTTGGTCTTATTTGTGGTTGTGATTGGATTCTTCACATGGTTCAGCACACCGACCTTCTCCTTTGCGATCAATGAAAGAGACGCAATCCCCATGGCACAGGTGAACGTGGACAAGGCTACCCGCACGCCTACCCCAACACCCACCTTCACCCCCACGCCAACGTTTACCCCTTCCCCCACACCGACAAACACTCCTACGCCTACGGCAACATTCACCCCTTCGATCACGCCCACACCGCTCCCAACTAACACACCCCAACCCGAACCAACCCAAAAACCACAATCGTCTTCGAATGCCTCGGTTCCACCGGGTGTCGGCCCTAACGAAAGGTGGATCGACATCGATCTATCCGAACAGCGGCTTTATGCGTATGATGGCGATAATCTGGTAAACTCGTTTGTAATCTCCACCGGCACCTGGCAATACCCCACCGTAACGGGAAAATATTACATCTACGTCAAATACCGCTATTCGACGATGGCCGGGCCTGGTTACTATTTGCCTGATGTGCCATACACCATGTATTTTTACAAAGGTTATGGCATCCATGGTACCTATTGGCACAATAATTTTGGAACGCCTATGAGTCACGGCTGCGTCAATATGCGGACGGATGAAGCTGGCTGGGTGTTCAATTGGGCCTCCGTCGGCACCACAGTCAATGTTCATCAGTGATGAATGCAAACGACTTTTTCTCCCGGCGTGATTTTCTCAAATTAGGGGGGTTGAGTTTGGTTGGATTAGCGATGGCGCCATTCAAGAGAACGCCATCCCTGGCATCAAACCAGCAAGGCCGGGTGATCTATGATCACATCTCGGTGTACGACCAACCCTCGTTCTCCAGTGAACAGGTTAAACAACTGTGGGTCGATACCGTTTTTCCCGTCTTAGAAGTAACCGTGGGGGATGAAGAGCCTGCCCATAACATGGTCTGGTATCGCATGGAAGACGGTTTTGTTCACTCCGGAGGCGTCCAGCCGGTTAAAACGATCCTCAACCAGCCATATTGGGAAATCCCCGCAGGAGGCCAGTTAGCAGAAGTCACGGTGCCTTATACAGATGCCTATTGGGAGATCGATGCGCATCACGAGGTAGCATACCGCTTCTATTTTGAAACCACACATTGGGTGATGGAATTATTGTATGGTAGGGATGGCACGCCCCTTTATCAGATCATCGACGATAAGTGGGACCTGATCTATTATGTTCCCGCGCGACATTTGAGGCTGATTCCGGACGATGAAGTGAGTACTCTCTCCCCAGAGGTACCCCCTGAAGAAAAACGTCTCGAGGTGGATACTGCCAATCAGGTGGTCATCGCCTACGAATATGATCGCCCAGTGTTCATCACTAAGGCTGCTACCGGTGCAGAGTTCAGCAATGGCCGGTTCTACACACCCTTCGGTCGTCATTACACCAATCATAAGATGCCCTCCCGCCACATGGCCGCTGGGAACCTGGCCTACAACGGCTTCGACTTGCCTGGCATCCCCTGGGTAAGCTATATCACTGAAAGAGGCGTTGCCTTCCACGGTACCTATTGGCATAATGATTATGGGTTGCCACGCAGCCACGGCTGCATTAACCTGACATCCCAGGCTTCCAAATGGGTCTATCGCTGGACATTGCCCGCTGTTCCCGCCGACCAACGTAGAGTTTATGAAGACGTTGGCACTGTGGTTGATGTAATTTGACATCAACCACGAAATAGCTCGAGCGATACATGCGCATGAATTGGATCTCTGGGAAATGTCGGGGTAATCCCCCAGAATTAGGGGTGAGGGGGGTGCTCCGCACCCCACTCACCCCTAATTCTGGATATCCCCACGGCGTTTCCCAGAGAACCAAATTTTTTCGATCAACATATTTTTCAGGTCTTACGCAGTTCGGGCCTGTTTAGGGTAGGAACCCAACCGCGTTGGGTATCAGATTGCTCAAATTCCGCCAACTCGGTTGGGCTAGCTACCCCAAGTGATTAGTCCTGTTCATAATTCGTGGAATTCGAAAAAATCGTACTTATTCGTGAGAAATTTGAATTTACGTGTCTGAACGAAAAACGGTTCAGGTAATTCCAAACCCAAAGGAGAACAAACATGCATTCTGCTTTTCAATACAACCAATACCTTCTCAAACGCCAGGTGCTAGCCCTGACCGGCACGTTCCGCATCTAAGCCCCAGATGGCCACCTGCTGCTCATCAGCCAGCAGAAA
>CAYWIC010000056.1:0-29168 GCA_964458115.1 uncultured Anaerolineales bacterium
ATTATTGGCAGAAAGAGGCGGCGACCCTGAACAACTATCATATTGGGACGAACAGATCGTCCAAATGGGGGCCTATATTATCGAGATGCGCGCCCATGCATTGCGCCAGATCGAAGACCTGGCCGCTCTCGTGCATAGCGAACTGACAAGAGGGGCCGAGCGCTTGCGATTGGTGTACCGCCCTTCATATGACCCCCATCCAACACCTGCCAAACAGATGGCTCTTCCGCTGGATGCATCCATTGACCGCACGGGCTTCGGAAGAGATGAGATTGCCAGGGGATTCCAAGAAGCGTTAGTGGCTACCAGAAACGAGCAGATCGCACGCGGCATGACAACACTTGGCCCTCACCGCGATGAAATCCACTTTCTTGCCAATGGCATCGACTTGGGTACCTACGGCTCACGCGGGCAAATCCGTACAACGCTGCTAGCGCTGAAAATCGCTGAAGTGTCCTGGATGCGTGAACAGACTGGTTTCTGGCCAGTGCTGCTGCTGGATGAGGTTCTGGCGGAATTAGACCCCCATCGCCGCCAAGACTTGCTAAACCACTTGAATGAGATCGAGCAAGCTCTACTAACTACCACCGATCTTGATCTATTCGATGACAAATTTGTCGAATCATCAACCAATTGGTATTTTCAGGACGGCAGGTTACAACTCGCCGACTCCGAGTCCAGGTGATTGGACACTCTCATTGTAGAAATTTGGGGTTGAACACAGATGCTCAACAAGCTATAAGAACCATTGCAACAATAATAGGATCCCCATCCCGGCGATAATTGTTAAAACAATATTTTTGGTTTTCCAGGCTACGAACATTGCGATTAGCCCGGCAAATAAACGCGCATTACTCAGCGAAATATCGATCTCCCCCAAAGGCATGAGCAATTCTGGCACAAAGATTGCCGTCAGCACCGCGACAGGCACAAAACGCAGCGCGCGTCGAAAGGTGTCAGGCGTTTGCCAGCGGTCCAGAATTACGATGAAGGATAGCCGCGTTGCGAAAGTCAACGCTCCCACGAAAATCATGACCAACCAGGGATTGCTCATCGTTCTTCCCCCCATAGTCCAACCACTATCCCCACCAGTGCGGCGGTTAATAAGCCTAGTTTATAGGGCATATCAAAAGCTAGCACAGCAGTAAATCCGGCAGCGATGGCGGCTAGCAAGCTGGCTCTATCTTCCAATGCCGGAATAACCAGGGCAATGAAGGTCAACGCCAGGGTGAAGTCCAACGACCATTCTGGCGGTACTCGCGTCCCTAAAAAGATGCCTACCGCGCTGCTGATCTGCCAGGAACTCCAAAGGGCCAATCCAGCCCCCAGATAATACCAGTGCTTGAAATTGGCATGTCCCTCGTCTGCCTTGTTGTAATGCGTGATAATCACAGCATAGGCTTCATCCGTCAACAGGTAAGCCAGCAAGGCCTTCCAGGGCGTGCTCAAATGGCGCAGATAAGGCGCAACTGAGGCACTGTAGAGGGCATGACGCAAGTTGATCACAAACCCGGTCAGGATCATGACTAGTGTGGGAGTACCTGCACCGGCCATTTGCACCAACATGAATTGCGCCGAACCTGCGAAGACAACCGCAGACATCGCCTGGGCTTCGCCCGTAGACATCCCAGCACCAAGCGCCAGAATGCCATAGATCATCCCAAAGGGAACTACGCCCACCAAGATGGGTAATTCGCCCTTCACTCCCGAAATAAATTCACGCCATAACATAAATGGTCTCTCAATAGCTTACAAATAGGGGCAGGCAGAGGTGCTCCGCACCCTCTGCCTGCCCCTATTTGTAAAATTCTCTATAAGGGACGCTTCGCAGGTACACCTACCCGGCGAGGATACTTTTCTGGTGTGGCAGCAATTTTGTCCACCACCACCAAATAGCGTTGTTCTACCACCCCAGGCAATGTCACCGGGATGAGACGCTGCAAATGCCCGCCCAGCATCCCGATTGCCCGGTCGGCGGTGTGGGCCTCTGCGGGACCACTCTCCCCTTTCATTGCCAAAACTCGCCCACCCACGCGCACCAGGGGCAACAGGAATTCCATCAAAATGGGCATCAACGCCACCGCGCGCGCCACCGCCCAATCATATTGCTCACGATAGCCTTCATCCTTACCAAGTATTTCTGCACGCTCTCGCACAACTTCCACATCGTCTAAACTGAGCTTATCTACAATGTGCTGGCAGAAATTGACTTTCTTTGTTACAGATTCAACCAGCGTCAACTTAATCTGTGGGCACAAGATCTTCAGCGGTAACCCAGGGAACCCCGCTCCCGTTCCAACATCGATGACACGCTCGACGGCGGTATTGCGCATGGCCACAAAAGCGCTGAGCGAATCCAAGAAATGCTTAACGCGCACTTTTTCTGGATCGCCGATGGCTGTGAGACTATAACGCTCGTTCCATTCGACCAGCTCTTGTGCGTAAACCTCCAGTGCTGTCATCTGATGAGTAGTCAGGCTGACGCCGACAACCATCTCCAGTTCTTGAAACAGATTGTGCATGCTGACGATTATACCTAAAAAGAGACCGGGCGGCCTTGCCCGGTCTCTTTTGGCTTATTGGTTATTCTGTTTTTGCTCTTTGCGTGTTTGACGCCAGCGTCGGAAACGACGCCAAATGAATGAGAGCGGGAAACCAATAACCAGGGCCAAAGGCAATAAGAAAATCAACAGCCAGATGACCACATTGACCAACCCTTGCAGCGTATTGATCAGGGCTTCGACGGCACTTTTCGCCACGCCTACGGGCTGCCATCCGCCAATCTGAATGGGTTGGTCGGCTTCATCGGCAATGATGTCGATGCTGATCGAAGAGAGCGCTGCAGCTTGTTCGTAGTACTGCATCTGCCCCTTGATGACCTCGATCTGTTCGCGCACGCTGACCAGATTGTTATATACCTGTAATACATCTTCGGTATCTGTAGCATCTTCCATGATCTGCATCAATTGTGTTTCGGCTGCTTCTAGATTGCGCAAGCGCGATTGTAAGTCTGTATATTGGCTGGTGACATCTTCACCCGAGATATTCTCCGAGCGAACTTCCCCAGCCCCATCCTTGATGTGTGAAAGCGCTTCATCCAATCGCTCTGCAGGGACGCGGATATTGATCGAAGCCTGATCGACTACAACGCCGCTCCCCAATGTGGTTTGCCACAAATTCGAAGAGACCACGAAACCGCCCATTTTTTCGGCCATCGAGACAATCTCATCCATCGCCGCAGCTGGGTCCACAACTACAATAGAGAGGGTGGCGTTCTTTATAACCATGCGCACGACCGAACCTGAATCCGTGCTATCAACCGCTCTGAACTCACTCTCAGGTGCCATTGGCGCAGCGGATTCTTCCATCTCATATATTGCTTCATCAGATGCAAAACCACCGCCATAGTCATTACTAACCAACATCGGCTCGGCAGCGTATTGTGGCGCACACGCTGAAAGGAATAGAACCAAAACAGTAAGTGTGAGTAGAAATCTTGTATTCATGTGTGAACACTCCTTCAGAATTGGATTATTACGGTTTTTCTATTAACGCCCCTACAAACAGATAAGTTCCCGTTAGAGCACATTCTTCATTTGACAGTCAGACTGCTTTGTGCGATTATTTTGGAAAGTGGTGGTCAGAGTGACTGTCACACGCGGATCAGTCACCAGCCCGATTGAAGACGATTGATATGCCTCTCAGGTAAGCCAGCCTTCCTCATGCGTTCTTGTACAGCCTGGACATCATACTCTACGCGTCGATATTCGATCAAATTGGATTCCATATCGTACATTGCGTAACCAGCTCTGGGATCGCGGTCGCGAGGTTGTCCAACGGAACCGGGATTGAGAATCAGCCGCGGGCGCAATTCAAATTGCGAGTTTTCGATTGGGATGAAAAGATCCGCACCCGCACTGCCATCTCCCTTGCGGAAAATACTTGGCAGATGAGTATGCCCAACAAAGCAATATGATGTATCGAAGAAAAAGAAATTCTCAGCCGCAGTTTGAGAGTTCAAAACATATTCCCAAACAGGTTGGCGTGGGCTGCCGTGCGCCAAAGTAATATCATCTAAGTACTTGGCTTTGGATGGCAGTTCACCTAAATAATCCAGGTTGTCCTGGGTCAGATTGTCTTGAGTCCAGGTAACCGTGTGGCGCGCTTCATTGTTGAACGCTTCCGTGCTGAGTTGGTTCAAAACAGCCGCATCGTGATTCCCCACCAGGGCAATTAATTCGGGCAGCGCACGTATCCGCTCAACGCATTCATTGGGATCAGGCCCATAACCAACTAAATCACCTAAAAATAATACTGAGTCATATGACTCAGCATCAGCCAACACCGCTTCGAAAGCGCACAGGTTGGCATGGATGTCAGAGAGGATCAATACTCGCATTGTGATAATCTTAACATAGAATCTAAGATTGGGGAAAAGACAGCGGTGTAATCCCCCAGAACGATTCCTAGAGAACCAAATTAGCGATTACGCAATCGAGGATTGACGATATCGTCTAAGGCGCGTCCTACCAAATAGAATGCGCTGCAGAACAACATGATGGAGATCGCCGGGGGAATCAAGGCATTCCATTGACGGCCGAGGCCAAACCAGCGAAACGTGCGCTGTCCCAGCATGATCATGGAGCCCCAAGTCATATAATCATGCGTGCGGCTGAAGAAAGACAGCAGGGATTCGGTGAGCACAGCACCTACAACGGTCATCACTGCGTGGACCAGGGCGAGAGGCATCAAGCTGGGAAAAATATGCTTCCACAATACATGAAAGTGACCACCACCTGCAGTGCGAGCCGCTTCAATATAAGGCTTTGATGCAATACTCAAAGTTTGCGATTTGACCACAATGGCCTGACTCCCCAGGCCGGTCAACACCCCGAAGATCGCGGCGATCAGAAACCAATCGAGGCGTAACAGCAACCCGATGATCAGCATGATCACCAGAGCAGGCAGCAGGACAAATACATCTGAAATCCCCATCAACAACAAATCAATCAAACCCCCAAAATAACCCGCCATTCCGCCGAATATTGTTGAAAGAGTCACAGCAATTATTGCCGCGGTGAGGCCCACCGTAAACGACATCCTCGCCCCAAAGAGGAGTTGGCTAAAAACATCGCGTCCCATACCATCCGTTCCGAAGAAATGTACCCATGAGGGCGGTGATGGGTGCATAAGTATTAAATTATCAAAACCCAAATAGGGATCATACAAGGATGGCCGCCACACGGTTTCCATTAAGATGGGATGTGCAAAAACCATCAAGGCAAAGAGGATGATAAAAGTCAGGCCGATCACCCCCAAGGGATTTCTGCGGAATTTACGCCAGCCAGCGCGGATTTGCCCCCATCGGGCGCGCCAACCCTGCCAATAGAGTTCCCAAGGAGTATAGTGATAATCTTCTGATGCTTGAGCCGTCACGAAATACTCCTCTCGTTGTAGCGCAGACGCGGGTCTAAATATACGTGGAGAATATCCAATATGATATGGCCGACCAGGGCCAGCACACCGACAATAGAAAGGATACCTAGCAATAGAGGAATATCTTGAAAATCGATGGCCACAAAGATCAGTTCGCCCATAGCCTGCCACCGAAAAACCAATTCGATAGCTAGGCTTCCGGTCAATACCAAGGGGAGATTGAGCAGCAATCGAGACAATACCGGCAGAAATGCATTGCGAGCGACGTGACGGTCTCTGACAACCTGCTCGGATAGCCCTTTGGCGCGCGCCGTGAGCACATACTCATCCTCGATGGTTTCCAACATCGTCGTGCGCATCAACAGCATCGTTTCTCCAAAGGAGAGCAAAATCACTGACCCCATGGGCAGCATCATATGATCAAAAACATCGATGGCAAGGTGCAAATAACCCAGTTGCTTCCACCAAACTGCCGCAATACCCAAAATCAGCAATCCACCAGCCCAAAGCATCAATGACCGCCATTTGCGAAATCGGTATTGACCAGCAATCCAACTCAGCAACCAAAAACCCAGCAAAACAATCACGATGGTAACCACCATGCGAATCAACACCCAATCGATGGTCACCGATTCTCGATACCAGATATTGTGATCGACCATGCTGTGGAAAGGGAACCAACCCAAAGTCCAGCCAAACAGAGTGATCATCAGAAAACCCAAGAAGGGTGCGAATGATGTATAGCTGGCCACACCTGCCAGGGTAATGCTGAATTCAAAGAATCCCCCACGACGCCAGGCGATCAATTTCCCCAACCAGATGCCAAAAACATATGCCAGCACTGCGGCCATAAGAAAAAGCACCAGGGTACGCGGCGCTCTGCCCATCAAGACGGTGGTCACTGGCGTTGGCCAGGCCAGGAACGAACGTCCTAAATCTAATCGAAAGAAGCCGCCCAACCAGGTAAAATATTGCTGCCATAGCGGCAGGTTCAACCCCAGGTCAGATTGCGCTAACCGTCGGCTGGTAGGCTCCAGGACTAGAAAAGCGGTAAAGTCGTAGGGCAGTGCTTGAATCAAGAAGAATAATAATGTCTGAAAGGTGATAATTGCAATTACCCCACGAATCACGCGCCGGAGGATGAATCTAGCCAAAATAGTCTCCAATAGTGGAATTCATAAACCAGAAAATGATCATCAAGCGAGGAACTTTATCTTTGGTGGCAAATTAGACATCAGCAAAGCAATTAAGATAATTAATAGATATGGCAACGATCTAATATATTACTCGACATAAATGAGATAGGTTCAGCCGCCACTTGCAGTATACTGCTTTACCAGCTACCGGGATCGCGATATGATCATCAGAAAGATTGCCAACCTACTTCGCAATCTAGGAGAAAACCATTGAAATCGCATCCTGCTCCAAACGTCATTCTGCTAGGCGCACTTTTCGGAACAACATTAGTAGCTTCTCGCTTCAGTGTGGGGCAAATGTCTTCGCTAACCTATGTGGGGTTACGGCTAGGATTAGCAACAATGGGCTTCTTGATCATTTACCTACTCCCCACCAGCAAACGAGTATGGCCGCGTGACGTAACTCTCTGGCAAAGAGGCGTTATCCTGGGTATTTTTGGCACTGCGCTGCCAATGGTGTCGTTCGTCAGTTCGCTTCAGTACATCTCCAGCGGATTAGCTTCTGTGCTGATGACCACCTCGCCAGCGATTACGGCGATCCTAGCCCATTTTCTGCTTCCCGATGAAAAGCTGACATTCAAACGTGGGGCAGGGGTGATCCTGGCATTTATTGGTGCCTTGCTCCTTACACTGCGCGGCGAAAGCGGTATCGCGGGTTTGACACGCGCAAATCCCTTGGGCTATGTATTTGTTTTTAGCGGAATTTTGAGCGCAAATATTATGAGCATTTACATTCGCAAGAAAATGCGCGGCTACAGCACTTTCGATGTCGGTGTGATAAGAATGATCACTTCGACTCTCGTCGTTTTGCCGTTAGCCTGGTGGGTCTCTGGTCTCGATATTTCGCGGGTAGATAGCACCGGCTGGTCGGTATTGGTTTACGCTGCAGTTATTGGTACTTTCTTTGCCATGATGCTCGATTTTTCCAACATCAAGAGATTCGGTGCGACCATCTCCGCTATGGTCACTTTCGTGATCCCAGTAGTCGCGGTGATTTGTGGCGCATTATTCCTGGGCGAACACACCACCTCCAGTATGTTAGCCGGAATGATTTTGATTATCGCCGGAATTTGGCAAATAGTCCGTGACTAACGTTATAATGCTAAAGAATGCTAACCCCAAAAAATAGGTATCGAGCTAAACTTTTCTGTGGAATTACCAGATGTCCAATCAAATCTGGCAAAGAACTTCAAAGTACATCCTTCGCCCTGCTGAGATCATCCAAGAATACCGGCTTAGCGATCTGCGCCCAGATCTGATAGCTGGATTGACAGTAGCGATTGTCCTGCTCCCTCAGGCCATCGCCTATGCTTTGATCGCGGAGCTTCCCCCTGAAGTAGGACTTTATTCTGCGATCATTGCCGCAATCATTGGCTCCTTATGGGGTTCATCCAACCATCTTAGCACCGGGCCAACCAACACTCTTTCATTATTGGTACTAACCACCCTCCTACCCATTGTGAAACCAGGCTCATCTGAATATATCATCATAGCAGGGTTGATGGCGGTGATGGTGGGGATCTTTCAACTAGCCTTGGGAGTGGCGCGGTTAGGTGTGTTGGTAAATTTTGTGTCGGACTCAGTGATCATTGGATTCACCACTGGAGCCGGAGTGCTAATTGCCATGAATCAAATCCGCCACATTTTGCGGCTGGATTTTCCCAGCCACCATTCACTGTTGGCAACAATCAACGAGATCAGCACCCATATCCAGGAAACCCATTCGGTGAGTCTGGCCCTGGGTGGGGGAATTCTGATCATGATCATTTTGATGCGCAAATTTATACCCAAGTGGCCCGCGCCGCTATTGGGTATGGTAGTTGCCGCCATCTGTGTAGCATTTTTGAATCTCGACCAACAAGGTCTCATCGTGATCGGGGAATTGCCACGCAGCCTGCCGCCACTTACAAAATTCACATTCGATATCAACTGGATCGCTAATCTTTCATCCGGTGCATTCGCGGTTGGTTCTATTGGACTCGTAGAAAGCATCGCCATTTCTCGTTCCATCGCCAGTGTATCAAAACAGCGATTGGACAGCAATCAGGAATTTATTGGGCAAGGTTTAGCAAACATTGCCTCAGGACTTTTTTCGGGCTACAGTACAGCCGGATCATTTACTCGTACGGGCGTGAACTATGACGCCAATGCGCGCACACCCCTTGCAGGCGTCATTGCTGGGATTTTCGTGTTGATCAGCATGTTACTTTTTGGACCGCTGGCTGCATATGTGCCTCGTACAGCTCTGGCCGCGGTTCTCTTAGTCACTGCTTACGGTCTGATCGATAGAAAAGAAATCGCACGCATATTGAAAGGCACGCGCGGCGACGCTGCCATCCTGGTGGTCACTTTTCTGGCTACGCTTTTCTTACCTCTGCAATTTGCAGTCCTGACAGGCATCTTGCTCTCGCTCGCCATTCACATTGTGCGCACCAGTATTCCGAGAGTGATCCCCGTTCTACCTGCAGACAATTTTCGCCACTTTACCTATCAACCTGATAAAGCACCCTGCCCTCAATTAGCAATCTTTGATATCTTTGGTGACCTCTATTTTGGGGCCGTCAACCATGTAGGAGACATTATCCGGGAATACTTAGACAAAAATCCCAATCAGCGATTCCTGTTATTGAGGATGTTCAGTGTCGACAATTGTGATATCAGCGGTATTCACACTCTTGAGAGTGTGGTTGACCTGATGAGAGACCGAGGTGGGGACATGTACTTTATGAGGGTGCAAGATCCTGTGATGCGGCGAATGAAATCTACTGGGTTTTGCGATCACCTGGGAGAGGATAATTTTCTAAGCTATGACGAGGCGATTGGATTTCTATACCACCGCGTGCTAGACCCAACTATTTGTATTTACGAGTGCGATCAGCGAGTATTCAAAGAGTGCCAGAATCTTCCGAAAAGGATCAATCATCCCATCGAAACCCCTTTACAAACAGAGATACCCGCCGGGCGAGTGCCAGGGATTTCCCCTAAAGAGCTATGGGCAGAACTCCACAGCGAGAATCCACCCCAGATCATCGATGTCAGAGAACCACGCGAGTTTAAGAAAATGCACATCCTTCAGGCACAATCAACACCCCTCTTCAGGCTTCTGTCCGACTCATCAATAATTCCTAAAGACACTCCGCTCGTTTTCGTCTGCCATGGCGGGAGACGCAGTACTCGAGCAACTTATCTGTTTTCAAACCAGGGGTTTAAAAATATTAGAGTTTTGCGCGGTGGGATGTTGGCCTGGGATGCAGCCAATTTAATTGAAGCCGTAGACTAATAACGAGGCTCTCTGGGAAACGCCATGGGACTATTCAGATTTAGGGGTGAGTGGGGGCAACGCCCCCCACTCACCCCTAAATCTGGGGGATCACCCCGGCAATTCCTAGAGAACCAATAACAAGTTCGTCGGTGATAATACCGTGGAAAGTTGGCTCAAAGAGTTTAGACCAAAGGAAGTCGTTGAACGGAAGGGAGATGAAAATGAGCAAACGAATTTCACCCAACCTGGGATTGAGTCTGGTCCGAGTAACTGAGGCAGCCGCCCTGGCAGCTGGGCGCTGGATGGGCTGTGGAAATGAGATGATCGCTACACGTTTAGCCAGCGATGCCATGGCATGCACACTTAAAACACTAGATATTGATGGTTATGTTGTTGTCGGCGAGGAAGGACGCCTTGGAGTTGAGTCCCCCTTTAATACTGGTGCAAAGGTTGGCAGTGGCCATGGACCGGCCATGGACGTAGTAGCAGATCCAATCGACGGCACCGCTCGTCTCATCAAAGGATTGCCTGGTGCTCTTTCGGTGGCCGGAATTGCGCCTAAAGGCTCGATGTGGTCACCCTACCCCGCGGTGTACATGGAAAAAATAATTGTCGGTGCTCAAGCAGCCGATGCGCTGGTACCCGAATGCATGGACGCTCCAGCAGCCTGGACATTGGCGCTGGTCGCTCGTGCGATGGAAAAACCGGTGCGCGACTTGGTGGTATTTGTTCTCGACCGCCCCCGTCATAAAGACCTTATCTCTGAAATTCAGGCCACAGGAGCCAGGGTTATGGCCCATTCCCAGGGTGATATCGCCGGAGCTATGATGGCTGCCAGTGATGATGCCAATGTTGACATTCTAATGGGCATTGGGGGAATCGCCGAAGGCATAATTGCAGCTTGTGCAGTGAAAGCGCTGCGAGGCGCCATGCTCGGAAGGCTGGCCCCTCAAACGGCCGAGGAACGCGCCGCGGTCAGAAATGCTGAGTTCGATACCCAAAAGATCTTGCGCTGTGATGAATTGGTAAAGGGAAACAATATCTTTTTCGCTGCTACAGGTATCACCGGCGGTGTTTTACTTTCCGGCGTGAAATTTCAGGGCGAGATCGCAAAAACCATGTCTCTGATCTTACGTTGCGAAACAGGAACCCGTCGCATCGTGCGTGCCGAGCATTTCGTGGGGTAAAAGTTTACCGGAAAGAACTCATTTTCACTACAGTCTGTCCAATGCGCGCCTCCTCGGCAGCAAAGGCCATCAGGTGACTCTCCAGTGATTGGCGAGCCGTGGATAAATGAGACGCACTTTCGCCGAAGGTGTGCTGAGAGAGGCGCATCTCATTTTCATGCAAACTATTCAAGAACGCAGTCATCAAGCGATCGTCTCCACCCCCATGTCCCGAGTTTGTACTCGCGCTGGTGTCGTAGCGCATCCTGCGGTCGCTGCGGTGGTCATTGACCTCGATCCACGAACCACCATAGCCAAAACCAGCCTGCAACTCAGCCCTGGAGCCTTGTATTCGGGTGAAGCGTCCCTCGACATGGGAATGGCCGTGCATCGTCAAGGTGACTGAAGCACCTCCACCCGGTGCATCAAACAGCATATTGACCACCTGGTGATCGACAACGTCATTGTCACAGTGATAAACGCAGCGACCATAAGGGCCTTCTCGCAGTGCTTCCATAAGGTTCTCTGGGGTTGGGTCTTGAGAAATCACTGAACGCGGCCAGCCACGGTATTCACTCATTGTCTGCAACATGGGTACAACGGAACTCAATGCCTTGATGAACCCTGGAGCGCGCTCTTGAGCTCGAGCCGCCAACCGAGGGAATCCATTGGCTGTATCGGCGTAATTGCGCCATAAAGGTAGTAAATCCACATAGATGAAGGGGGCATAATAAGGGCAGGTATTCTCGGCTGGACATCCATCTAAGCAGTATTTGGGCGCGCCCTCTGGGGCGTTCGCAGGTCGGTAGTGCATCAGATTGCCCACGCTACTGAGATGTTCGCAGGTCTGACCCATCATCCAGATCAGAATATCCAGATCATGGCAGCATTTGGCCAGGATCATTGGGGCAGAATTCTCTTTCTTGCACCAGTTCCCGCGCACAAAGCTATGCGCCATATGCCACCAGGAAACATTCTCACGATAGGAAACGTTGACGATCTCTCCTAACTCCCCCGATTGGATGATCTCGCGCATTTTGGTGAAGTGCTTGGTGAACCGTAAAACGTGACAGATGTGCAACTGCCGACCGGTCTCTTCGGCAACATCAACCAGTTGGCGGCATTCTTCAGCCGTGGTCGCCATAGGCTTTTCGAGCAGCACATCATACCCTGCATGCAATGCAGCCAGGGTGGGGGCAGTGTGCAGTTGATCTTGCGTACAGATGAAAGCCGCTTGCCCGAATTGGGGCAGTTCTACCAGTTGTTCCCAACTTTCGAATTGGCTATCAGGGGTGATCTCGTGCTGTTTGGCGAAACGCTGACGTCGTTCAGGGTTCGGCTCGGCTACGGCCACAAAACGAATCTGTTCCGGATTTCGCAATGCGTAAGCACCATAAACATCCGCCCCCCGCTGCCCCGCGCCGATCATGATAGCATCAATGGGATTTTGCACTGCATTTCTCCTAGATAAATCGGTACACGGATGACGCGGATAAACACGGGTGCATTTTTAAATATTTCCGTGTATATCCGTGCATTCCGTGTACTACCTATTTCCTCAGTTCGGCTACTGTGACCCCTTCACCGCCTTCGTTGTGCTTACCGGCCTCAAATGACGTCACCTGCGGATAGCGCTGCAGGGCTTCGCGCACCACTTTGCGTAGCTTACCCGTGCCTTTACCGTGGATTATGCGAACATAGGGCAAGCGCGCCAGATAGGCCCGCTCCAGATAGTTCTGGAGCAAATCGAGAGCCTCATCCGCTCGTTGACCACGCAGATCGAGTTCAACTCCAGGAGATGAATGCATGTTAGCAGATGATTTTGGCCGTCGAACATCGCTCACCGCTCTCTGCTCCCCGCTCTCTGCTTCTCCCCCAACCAGAATCAACTCCGTCAACTTTGCCCGCACGCGCAGCACACCGATCTGCACCTCGGCGCTATCTTCAGCCAGGCTACGCACAACTCCCTCCGTATCAAGAGAGCGAACGCGCACTTTAGAGCCCAAGCGGACAGGCCCACTCACCGGGGTGATATCAGGTACCTGGCGCTCGACGGGAATCTCGATCTCCTCGACTAACTCTTCGATCTTCTCTTCAGCTTGCTGGATCACTTCCAGAGGTTGGCGGGCGCGGCGCAGCTCTGCCCGCAGATCGCGGATCTCATCCCGCACATTTTTGACTTCATCTTCAGCTTCTTGCCGGGCGTCTTCCATGACCTCACGGCGTTCATCTTCAATGGCTTCCAGGCGTTCAGCCAGTTCCGCACGCAATTCCTCGGCTTCTCGCTTGGCTTCATCAGCACGCTGGCGAGACTGTCGAGAGATATCCCGCTGACGGTAAATCTCATCCAATAGATCATCAGCGCGTAGTTCATCGGGGTCGATCTCCTGGCGGGCTGTGGCAACAATCTTGTCAGGCAACCCCAGGCGCTGGGCAATCGACAGTGCATTGGAGCGGCCCGGAAGACCAATTGTCAGGTGATAGGTAGGCTGAAGAGTCTCAAGGTCGAATTCCACGCTGGCATTGATCACGCCTGGGGTGGCGTGGGCAAAAGCTTTCAACTCTGGGTGGTGGGTCGTCACCAGGGTCGTAACCCCACGCTCAACCAGGTGAGTCAGCAACGAGCGCGCTAAAGCGGCACCTTCCTGTGGATCAGTCCCCGCGCCCAATTCATCCAGGATCACCAGGGACTTGGTATCGGCGCGCTCCAATATCCGAATGATATTGGTAATATGTCCTGAGAACGTCGACAAAGATTGTTCGATGGATTGCTCGTCGCCGATATCGGCGTAGATCGATTTGAACAGGCTTATTTCAGATTCAGGGTGAGCAGGAATGTGCAGCCCAGTCTGAGCCATCAGCGCCAGTAGACCCACCGTTTTGAGGGAGACCGTTTTTCCGCCGGTGTTGGGACCTGTGATGACCAGCGCCCTGGTTTGAGGGTCTAACTCGACATCGATGGGGATCACACTTTCCTGGTCCAGTAGTGGGTGCCGGGCATCGAGCAGACGAATTCGCACCCGAGGATACACATCCGTGTCACCTTTTTTCGTTTTAATAGGGTGCAGCTTAGGTTCAGCGGCTTCCAATTCGACAGCGAACCTGGCCCGCGCAAAGGCCACATCCATGTCGGCTAGAGCTTCAGTCATCTCATCCAAAGCTAAGGCATGTTCAGCAACCTGGGCAGTAAGAGCAATTAGTATGCGACGTTCTTCGTCGCGCTCCTCGAGTTGCAACTCTTTATATTTGTTGTTCTTTTCAACGACGCTCAGCGGCTCCACAAAGAGCGTGGCACCGGAAGCGGATTGATCATGAATTATCCCTTTGACTTTGCCCTTGAAATCTGCCCGCAGTGGGATCACATACCGCCCATCACGCTGCGTGATCAGGTTTTCTTGTAAATAAGGGCTAATATCGGGATTATTGATCATGCGCTTCAATTGACTGAGCAAGCGGTCGTGCTCGATCTTGAGATCGCGCCGGATATTGGCCAGTTTATCTGAGGCTGTATCCAGAATTTCGCCGCGATCATTCAAGGATTGGCTAATGGCATCGACCAGGCCCGTCGATAAGGGCAGCCGCAGGGTGATCTCAGCCAGGTTGGGGTAGCGATCTCCCTCGCGCTCGAACAACCTTCGCAACGTGCGCGAAGCAATCAAAGTGTACTTGATATCCAACAGTTGGTTGGCTTCCAGCACCACCTGGCGCGTGGCTGCTTTGACGGCTTCGCGGATATCACGCGCCCCACCGATGCTCGTCGATGGACGTACCTCAAACAGCTCGCGGGCTTCGCTGGTCTCGGCCAGGCTTTGACGGGCCTCATGAAGTTTTGTTGATGGTTTCAAGCGGCGCGCTTTATCGGCCGAAGCGCTGAAAGCACAATACTCGGCTAAACGATCGAGGACCTTGGGATATTCAAGGGTACGGAGTGTCTTTTCGTCCATGATTTTGCCGTTGGGAGTTTACCATATCGCAATTGTCTAGGACACGGATTTCACGGATATAAGCGGATTAGATGAGGTTGCTCATTTTTGAAATTGGCGCGATACAATATCAATCATGGTGTACAGACTGGCGTTCATCGTTTTTATCCTAGGGACACAATTTTCGCTGCGACATCAATCCGAAACCTGTGAGCCACGACCCGATTACTGGTTTGCAGAAAGGTATGATTTTGGACCAGTGAATCTACCGCAATCTGTCAAATTAGTTCAATCTCCACCGAACGTCGCGCAGGGGTATTTCCAAATTCGCAATCAATCTGAATTCCCCATTTATGTCTTGCCAATAGATGCCCGTCCTGCTCTGATTTCAACAGAGGCGCCATCTATTTCTGGCGATGGGCTCTCTGACGAACAATCACCAGAGGAAATTTTCTTCCTAGATCAAGCGCCAGAATTGGCAACCTTCGTGATTGATGCAGGGGAGTCACTACAATTGGATAACGCAAACTTTCCAATATTGATTCCATATATCGAAGAGCGCAATATTTTGGATTTCGCCCGTCCCGCATTTTTCTACGTACCACTCACACAGCGAGGCGAGTTTTTAATGGTTAACGATGATCAAATGATCTCTGTACCCTTCACCATTTCGTATGCTATCAATGAAAATTTCAACCCCCAGGTATGTGGCGGAAATATCGAAACCACAACCCAGCAAGACATTGATACTCTCGTTGAACCAAAAAACATCGTCATCAGTAGCACGATTACCATTACATTGATCGTTGCAATCTCTTTAGGAGCCATATTCTGGATTCGAAAACGAATCTAGAAATAGATCATACCACCAACAAAAATGGCTCTATCAGAATCGCCGTGAGGCTTTCCTAAAGAACCAAAAAACCAACAATTTCTGTGGGTAATCGTGTGGGATTATGTTGGATATTGTGGGATAAATATTCGTATTTCGCAAACTACTTTGAATTAGCTAAAACACTAAATTTCAAGGGAAGCGAGCACACCAAGATATTCCATTCTAAATTGCAAGAGGAAATTTTTGCGAATTCTTGCCATCATATGCGTTCGAGGGCCATATAGATTCATGGAGCGTAAGATTGCTCAATATATTCATTAGGTTGATTCAACTTTGCAAACCAAAGATCAACTCTAATCTTTGGTCGTCCACCTATGCCAGGCAAGCTCTCCTTTGAGATGAGATGTTTTGAGATCATTTGACCAGAAATTACACCAAATTACATCTGAATAATAGTATAATTTCTTTTACACATGAAGGTATCTGACACAACAAAAAATGATAAAAAGATTGCAATTATCGGTGCAGGCATCTCTGGACTTGCCGCAGCCTGGTCATTAAAGCGCGCCGGTTTTGATGTGGCAGTATTTGAGAAGGAAACAGAATGCGGTGGGCATATTACCCAGGTTCAAGCAGAACTGGACAACAAACCTATAAATATAAACGTCGGCAGTGAAATATTGTATGACAATTACTACAATCTATTGGCATTTTTATTCATGCATGATCTGCCGTTCCAAACCCGGAATTCTTCTATTTTTGTAGAAACCTCAGATCACATCCGCTGGGGACAGTCAAATCGCAATTGGCAGAAACTCAACAAAGGTTCGGGACACATCCGTCAATACGAGAATGAGTTTAACCAACTTTTTCGAGAATTAAAGTATTTATACTTGACAGATGCGGGGGATACGCTTGTTTATCAGAGCGTTGATAGCTTCCTGTATAGCAGAAAATACTCAGAAGAATTTATCCAAAATTATCTATTGCCAATTTTGCAAGTTTTACTGATTACCGATTCGCCAAATGAAGCTTTAAGTTATTCTTCAGTGATTTTGCCTGAGATGACCAATTCCAGATTATTAGATCCCATCAGCTATATCCCAAACCTAGTTATTGAGGGGGGGATGAAATCTCTGGTTGACTGTATTGTCAATTTCTTGGGAGATGCACTTCACACCCAGCAAGCGGTGGACCGGGTGGAGATATCTTCGTCAGGTCCGATTATTCACCTGGAAGGAGCGCCTGGAAAAAAATTTGATGAAGTTGTGTTTGCCATTGGATTTGACAAAGTGGCAAAACTATTGTCAAATCCATCAAAACTCGCTGGGAATATTTTCCGCCAATACCAATCTCGTACTACGGAAATTGTTATTCACCAAGATACTTCTGTTATCCCAGTTTCTGCCCCTGTAGACGATAATTTCAGCGTTTTTTCAGTTGACGGGCATTACACTGTGGATTGGGGGCGATATTGGTATCATAACCCGCGCAAGGTATTTGGCACTGTGATCAATCGGAAAAACCCCGCCAAAATTGATCCCAGCAAAATATTTGCACAAAAAACATTTACTTGGGAAAACTTTGTGCCCTATTCCATTGCTGGCAAGCAATATGTTCGCCGGATCCAAGGAGAAAATCAGCTTTGGTATTGTGGTTTATCGACAATAATGGGGTTTTCTGAATTATGCTTTGCTTCGGGATTAGTAATTGCAGAAAAATTAGGTGCAACGTATCCTTTTGAGGGTTATCTAGCAGCGGAAAAAGTATATTCAAAAGTAAAACAGTTCATGTCTGATGGACATTGGAGCCTTTCCTGGTTTAGCAATTACTAAACCAAACTTCCAATAAATCTCGGTTCGAAAAACCTCTGTACAAGGGGTTTGTCAAAAGCTGTGATCAGTTGCATATAGCTGTTACCAACATGTTCAGGTTGGATAGTTTTTTCTAAGTCATCCAAAAAGGGGTGGTGGAAAATTCTGCCACCATCTCCGGGATGCTGATGTGTACAGACGTCTCCGGCCCAAAACCATACCCCAAACCAAAGTTCATTATTCTGTAATGTGAAGTATTGTCCATAAAAGGAATCTTCATAATAGCGTGGATCAGGATTAGTATTCTTCCATTCTTGAATCGGTCCACCGGCAGTTCGAGCCATGCCTCCAGTTTTATCTGAGTGGGTTTCAACAATTAAGTCTTCCGCATAGAAGCTTGGCAGATGCAAACGAGAAATTTCCTGATCAATGAAATTTTGGTTATTCGACCCAATCCGATGGACAAAAAATGTAAAACGGGGCATGGGCATGTCTATGGAAAGATCGGGTTGCACCATGAAGAATCTAGTGACCTCATCAAACCTGGGCTGTTCTATGCCATTGATCAGATTTCCCGGATAATAGTCGTTATATCCTAGGAACATCAGCCCAACTCCTGGACGCGCTTCAAACGGCTCGATCCCTTTCGGTAGCAGAGATCTAATAATTGCAGTATTGATCTCAAAAACAAATGCCAATTGATGTCTGATATTCCAATCGATGATCAGAGGCATATCTTCAATGAGGTCAATGTTGTTTGTTCCAAGCATATCGATTTAGATCTCTAATCGGCGGCGATTTCGAAATTAAATTTTCGAGCTGCTTCCACCAAAATCAGCACAGCCTGGTCAATCTGATCTCTGGTGTGTTCAGATGTCACAAATAAACGCAATCGTCCTTCATTTTTAGGGGCAGCAGGAAATTGCAAGGGGCTAGAATCCAACCCCTGGTGCTGAAGGTAATTGTTCAAATCCATGGATAACTTATCGTTACCATAAAGCACTGTAACAATCCAACTCTCACTTTTTCCAATATTTACAAATTCCTTCAATCGCGCTCGAAAATAGTCAGCATTTTCTTTTATGCGTTGTCGGCGGTTATAACCTTCGTGTCCCGAAAGAAGCTCGACAACTTTAAGCATGCCCCCTGTGACCGCTGGATCTAATGCACATGAGAAGAAGCGACACTTTGCATACCAATTGATATAGCGGGTTAATTCTTGATCTGCAATTACGCACCCCCCAACTCCTGATAGCGCTTTACTAAACGTCAATACCAAGAAGTCAATTTCTTCGAGAACGCCCATCTTTTCGCTGGTTCCCTTACCGTTTTCCCCAGCAACAAATCCAGAATGCGCTTCATCTACCAGAACAAAGGCATTATGTCGCTTAGCAACTTCAATGATTTGGTCCAGCTTTCCAAAATCGCCATCTGCACTATAAATCCCTTCAACACAGATCAGAACACGTTGATTCTTGATCTGTAAACTTTGGAGCACCTCTTCCAAGTGATCCGGTGAGTTGTGGTTGAAATATGAGATCTGCGCTCCGGCCAATTTCGCACCTTCTAGTAAAGACATGTGGGAAGATCGGTCTAACAGGATATGACTGCCTGGGTTTGCAAAGGCCTGTAAAACCCCCAAGTTGACGCCATAACCCGAAGAGAAAAGAGAAACTCCTTTGCCTTCCAACCCGAAGAAATCCAACAAGGCCCGTTCGAATTGCTTATGAATCTGGTACGTTCCGCTAATTACTGGAGAACTATTGGCTCCCAAACCAAATTTTGCCACCGCGTCTTGTGCAGCCTGAATCACATCAGGGTGATACCCGAATCCCAGGTAGTTGTAACTGCTAAAATTTAGCAGGTGCATGGTTTCGCCAGTCTCACGTAGCAAATCTACACTGGTTGTTTGAGCCCCCAATCTTTCCGATTCAAAAGCGTAGACACCGTCTTCAACAGCCTGATCAACCCATTGACTAAACCGTTCCATTTCTACCGGTCTGGCGCCCATACTATGCATAAACATGTCATACGTATAGGTTTTATAATCTGGGGGAGATGAAATTTTTTGCTGACGTTGAGCGAGTAATTCTTTGGCCAGGCGTCTCTTCTCTTCAAGGTCAAGATCTTCTTTCTTGGTCATTGGAAGGATAAATCCTAGAGAAAACTCAATCTAATGTTTCAACATCGAGTTCTTGTAGCAAAGCATCAAGCTCATCTTCAGACATTTCATCGATTTGATCGAAAATTTCATTACCTGAACCATTTATTTGAGAGTGGATCTCTTCCGCCAGAGCACTTATCGTGATGCCTTGCATAATCTTCATCTGGTTGATCTCTACACCTAGGTTCATACGTAGAGCGCTAATCAGCTCTACGGCCATCAAAGAATCAATTCCCAATCGGTCCAATCCAGCTGAGGTTGGGATCTGCTCAATATTATTGCGTGTAATTTGAGCAATATGTTCAATGAGATGAGTTTCTATAAATTCTGCATGCTGCTCTGACGGCAGTTCATTCATCTCCTGCCGCAGAGGGTAACGCGTAGAACTGTCAACAAGCTCGGACGAAGAAAACTGCTCGAAACGCGACCAAGTATCCTTCTTTCCTAGCTGCTGTTTTAGCCGGGACCAGTTCATATTCATGAAACCAACCTGGGACAAATTGTGAGCTAAGATTGTTTCCAAGGCCTGCATGGCTTGTGATGGCGAATAGGTGTCATCACCTAAAAGAGCAAGGAGCCTTTCGACGTTTTTATCATTTCCCACCATACCAACTTCAGAAAGTGCTCCCCAATTAATGCTGACTGCTTGCAACCCCTGTGATCTACGCAGATGAGCCAGACCATCCAGTACCGCATTTGCAGCGCCATAGTTGATCTGCCCGGGGTTGCCAATAATCGCGGAAATCGAAGAGAACATTACAAAGTAGTCTAAATCTAAATCGAGTGTATTCTCGTGCAACAACCAAGCCCCAGCTGCCTTAGGAGCCATAACTCTCTGGATTGCTGCAGCATCTAGCGATCCAATCGCCATATCATCCACTACACCTGCAGCGTAAAAAATACCCTTGAGAGGTGGCACGGTTGCGCGAACCTCATCAATCAAAGCTTTCACACTGTCCCTTTTAGAGATATCAACTTGTTTGATATCAAACTGAATCCCAGCAGATTTTAGATCATTAACCATTTGGGTAGCTGCCATGCTTATCGGTCCTCGGCGGCTTACAAGCACCAGGTTTTGTGCTCCCTGCCTTACCAGCCAACGTACAAGCTCGATACCAAATCCTCCAAATGCCCCGGTAATCAACATGCTCCCCTGATGGATGTTTTCAAACTGGGATTTTTCTAAAGGATGGGCCATGACCTTTTGATCTTTAAAATCTACAACAATTTTCCCAATGTGCTTCGCCTGACTGAAATATCGAAATGCATCTGCAATTTCTGAAGCTGGGTATATTTTGGTTGGCATGGCTGAGAAGATGCCTTCTTCGAATAATTGCCAAACTTCATGATACATCTGGAGGAACAATTTTGGATTATCGGCAAGCATGATATCCGTATCGACAGCCGAAAAGGTCAGGTTGCGACCAAATGCAGCCATAGCCAGAGGTTGGTTATCCAAAATATCGCGTTTACCAATTTCGATGAAGCGGCCATAAGGCGCTAATAGGTTAAAACTTTGCCACAGAGCTTCTCCAGAGAGGGAGTTCAAAACTACATCGACACCCTTACCCTGTGTCCACTCCTTCACATCATTGACAAACTGTAGAGAGCGAGAATCACTGACATGATCCACACCAATTGATTTCAGATAATCCCGTTTCTTATCATTTCCGGCGGTCGCATAAATTTCAGCTTTGCGCCAGCGAGATATTTGTATCGCAGCAAATCCCACCGCCCCTGCTGCAGAGTGAATTAGAATTTTGTCACCCGGCTGTAATCGCGCAACATATTCCAATCCATAGTAGGGAGCAATCCAGTTTATAAAAACAGCACTCTCAGCCATGCTAAGAGGGGTAGGTTTTGGCACAACATGCGCTTCTGGACCGGTGATGTAACTTTGTACACCATATGTAGAGATGGGCATCACCACCTCATCTCCAACCTTAAACCGAGAAACTTTGCTTCCAACTCGGGTAACAATTCCTGCACATTCCAAGCCAAGACCCTTACCAAAATATGAGTCAACTAAATAATCGTCAGGCAAGAGGCCCATTACTTTCATGACATCTTTGAAATTCAGGGGGAAACTATGTACTTCAATTTCCACTTCATCTGATTTCGGCGCAACTCGAGTGATTTGCCGATATTCCAGGGAATCTATCTGTCCTGGATTTTTAACATATAAGGCAACCGGTTTATTTAGAGATGTTTGCTGAGATTGGCTTTCAGGTACCTTCCAATGATTAAGTTGCTGAGTAAATCTTTTTGAACCCCGCAAGGCGATCTCAAGCAAGTCACTCTCGTGGAATAATTCTGCAACGAGAAACTTCGTTTCATCTTCATAATCCCGCCTTTTAAGGTCAATCAAACGCACTTTAAGATTCTTGCATTCATTTTCGATTGCCCGGGCGCTGCCCCAGAGAGCGTGCTGGCCAATATCTTGGAGACGGTCATCCGGTTCAACATGTTGACTGCCAACTGTGACAACGGCTAATTTCACTCCAATTGGCGCGTGTTCATTAAGGTAACTGGCAATATTGACTAATGCGGTTGTGTTACCCAACCCAATATCTGGTTGATCAAGGTTGTCTTGTTCATACGTTGGAGACCAAAAGAAAAACACCCCAGAGAGGCTTTGTAGATCTTCAGCCTGAATCAATTCTTTCAGGTGATTTTTCTTGGTCAGATTTCCCTTGAAGCAAATTTCATCGTCCCTATTGACCTGCGCTCCATGATTGATACGAATATGTTTTTGGTCATGCTCATCAAGTTGACATATCAATTCATCAGCGTAGCCTTGTGCATCTGAGCAAACGATCCAACGCCCCTGAGAAATAGTCCCCGGTAATGAAATATTGTCAGCCTCGATCCAGTCGGATTTGTAGAACCAATTGGGTGTCTGAACTTGGTGGATGGATAAATCCTGGTGCAATGGCTCAAATCGCATTCCGATGACTTCTGCCAATACAGTCCCACGATTATCTGTCAGAATGATATTGCCTGTCAGATAATCTTTATTAAACTCAACGACCCGACTATAGCACCACACTTCGGAAAGTAAGGGACGATGGAATCGAATTTGGTATGCCTGAACTGGAACGTAGGTCACATCCGATTGAGCCAAGTCGGTAAGCTGCAACAAAGTATGAAAAGTCGCGTCTAACATGGCTGGGTGAATCAGATATTCTCCTTCAACGCCTCCCAGGCTTTCATCACCCTCGATGCACGCTAAAGATTCAAGATCACCATGAAAAAACTCGCGAATGTTGCGGAAGGAGTCACCCAAGAATAGGGCACGGTTGGTTGTGTTCGCAGAATAGAAATTCTTTCCACTTATCGATTCTGAACAACGTGCCCGAATAGATTCCAAATCTATATATTCGACTTCTGGTTCAAGATATCCAGAAACTACCCGGCCAGAAGCATTCAAATTCCAGCGATCCTTCTCACGAAGTTGGCGGCTATAGATATTGAACCTACCAGAATTTTCATCCAACGTTACACGTAATTTTGGAGTTTCCTCTACCAACAGCATGCGCTGAAACTTCAAATTTTCGATTACTGCGCTGTTTTTTCCTTCATTTTTGGCTATAACCAATCCAATCTCGATAAAGGCTGCTCCTGGAAAAACTGGGACCTCGTGAATAACATGATCCGCCAAGAATGGATGATGAGTAAGACTCAATTCCCCTTCCCAGGTAGGGGTTGGAGATGTCGCAATAGGCTGAACAAATGGGTGAGAATGATCTCCAATGCGATCGAGAAGAGCTTCCATGGTTTCGTACATAAATGGCTGTCGATCCCAAGGATAATGGGGTAATTGGACGAATTTACCATCCTTATAACGATCGTTCCAGTTCAAGCTAACACCATTGACATATAACTCCCCGACAGCAGTTAGCAAAGTTTGAATCTCCGGCATTTTGCGGCGCTGTGCAGCTACAGTGATCCCATCGATCCCTTGGCCGTCCATGATTTCACGGATGACACCACTCAGAACGGGGTGCGGCCCAATCTCGATAAATGCATCAAACCCTGCTTTCAAAAGATTATCGAAAGCCTGAAAAAACTGTACTGGAGCACGGGCGTTTTGCCACCAATAATCTACTCCACCAGTTTCATCAGTGACCATCTGGCCTGTCACGGTGGAATACAGATCGATAGTAGGGATGCCTGGTTTCTGATCTGAAAGCGCATCTTTGAATTCCTTTTCAAAGTCTGCTATCTGATGACTGTGATAGGCTACATCTACCCTGAGCAACCGGTTAAATACCTGCTGTGTATCCAATTGGTCAGATAACTCCAGTAGGGTTTCATGATCTCCAGCCAGAGTTGCGAAACTGGGGCTATTGATCGCAGCTAGTGAAATTTTCCCATCAAATGAAGAGAGTAATGAATTAACATCCTCTGGGGGCAATCCAACTGCTAGCATTTTTCCATGACCCACTGTTCGTTGCGCCAATCGACTACGATGGTAAATCAGCTGCAAAGCCTTTTCAAGCGAAAACACGCCTGCAATATATGCCGCCGCTACTTCGCCAACACTGTGACCAAGGATGACGCTTGGATGTAATCCTTGCTGCGCTAATTCCTCTGTGAGCGCAATTTGCAGCACAAAATTTGCTGGTTGGGCGTGGATGGGCTCATCCATCGGCTCTTCGGTTTGGTGTGAAAATAGTTCGAACAGGGACCATCCAGATAACTCTGACCATATCGAATCACATTGCTCGAGAACATTCCGAAAGACAGGTGATCGTTCCAGTAATTCACATCCCATCCCCCACCATTGCGGTCCCATACCCGTGTAGATAAAAGCAACTTCGCGGTTGTCTGATCCAAAATATTGACCGCGTGTAATGCCAGATTGATATGTAGTTGTGCCGCTTAATTGTTCCAGTTTCTCAGGGATTTCACCATGACTCTCATACGCCACTGTAGCGCGATAAGCATGATGATCGCGTCTTGTTGAGGCAGTAAATGCAAGATCAAGCCAACCGTTCCCATTCGAATGCATCATCCAATCCCTAAACTGTTCTGCCAAATCTGCTAAAGACCGTTCACTGCGTGCTGAAACGGGTATAAGCCCATAAGGAATTGTGGTGGGGAGTTGGCGATTTTCGATCGATTGCCTTGGGGATGAATCAGGTGGCGATTGGAGAAGAACCATGCCATTTGTGCCCCCATACCCAAATGAGTTGACAATAGCGCTGGCTATTTGACTTTGATCAGGCCAGGGAGTTGGTTCCAATGGCAAATTAATATTGAGGTCATTCAGATCAAACTTCGGATTTGGTCGGGAGAAATTACGATGAGGTGGGATCGTCCGGTTACGCATCGCAAGGATAGTCTTGATAATAGAAGCAACTCCTGCAGCTGCCTCAGTATGGCCAATATTCGTTTTGACAGAACCAACCCAAAGAGGATTACTATCAGAATGTCCACTGCCAATTACAGTTCCAATCGAATTAGCCTCAGCAGTATCTCCAGCCTGTGTCCCTGTTCCGTGAGCTTCTACATACTGAATTTTCTCTGCTGACAGGCCTGCCCTGTCAAGCACTTCTTGTAGCAATGCTTTCTGGGCCTCACTATTAGGCGAAGAGATGCCCTGGGTTTGCCCATCCTGATTAACTGCACTAGCTTTAATTACCGCATGAACCTCGTCACCATCTTCTAAAGCAGCGTCGAGTGGCTTGAGCAAGAGAATACCAGCGCCTTCCCCACGACCATAACCGTCTGCTGATGCGTCGAAAGCTTTACAATGTGCATCGGGTGCCAGAAATCCCCCTTTACCCAATAACAACATATATTCCGGTCGCAACATGATGTTGACACCCCCAACAATCACCAAATTACAGTCGTTGTTTTGTAAAGATCTGCAAGCCTGATGCAGTGCAATCATCGAGGAAGAGCAAGCTGTATCCACCGTGATACTAGGACCCCGCAGATCAAAAACATAAGAAATTCGGTTGGACAACATGGTCATCGATGAACTTCCAGCCGTATGTTGTGTCATCGATTCTCGACTTTGGTAACCAAGTTGGATAACCTGATTATCCTGCGTCAGGCTGCCGACAAAAACCCCAATAGAAGTACCGCGCGCTTCCTTTGGGGGAATACCGGCATGTTCGAAAACTTCCCATACTAATTCGAGTAACAACCGTTGTTGGGGGTCAAGTATTTCCGCTTCACGTGGCGAGATGCCAAAAAAATTTGCATCAAAGGCTGTGATGTCTGTTTGTAAAAACCCACCTTGAGAAACATCGATTTTCCCCGGTTTATTTCGGTCCCGATCATAGTATCGGTCTAATGACCATCGATCGGAAGGAACTTCGATAATGGCATCTTCACCATTAATCAGTAAATCCCAATAGGAATCAATATTATGGGCGCCACCGGCAAAGCGACAGCTCATTCCAATGACTGCGATAGGTTTGTACATCGACTATACAGAATACTCCATTACAAATGTAGGCAACTAATACAGCGCTATTAACTTTAGGACTTAGGCAGTTCAGGGAGGTTATCGCTGGGAATAGGTGGGTGGGGGCTCCGCCCCCACCCACCTATTCCCAGCGCACCCCGCTTCAAGTGCGTAACTTCTAAACTTAATAAAAACTAATCAGATTCAGTGAATAATATTACTTGGAAAAGTTGATCGATGAGTCTAACAGAAAACTAGTTGAAAATTGTCATTACTCTAAAAAATCCCATCAAGTGAGCTATTCAATCAAATCTCGATAATTTATAATGAGGAAACCTTAATCATTTCAGTGGACCGTAAAAGTTGTTTCCAACAGCATTTTCATCGACCATCAGGAAGTATTCTTCCATCATTTGGTGGATTTCTTCTCGTGATAGTCTGCCATTTCCATCTGTGTCCATTGCCGAAAAGACTGCTTCCCGATCAAATTCCATCTTTGCATTAAATGAATTTATATAACGATCATACTCATCAAATTCAATCACATCACTGTTATCCACATCCAACATATCAAAGATGCTATCGATTGCCCCATGAAAGAAATGCATGACCGGTTTTACAGATGGATCATCTTTCTGAACCATTCCTAAAATTTTTTTCCAATATGCTTGTAATTCCTCGCGAGTAATATTTCCATCATTATTGATATCAGCCTCTTGAATTATCGGCCCATAGAAACCGTGGTACATCTCAAGTGCGTGTTTTGCTTCAGCTGATTCAGGTCCGAATCCTTCAATTGTGGAAAATGAACGTACCTTACTCAAAATATCTTCTTCACTCAAGACACCATCACCATTCGTATCATAAATCCGAAAATAGTGGTTGATCTTCTTTTCATAGAAATTCATAATAACCCACTCCCTTTCTCATTAGGTTGCTGAAAATTGCCACTTGGATAATCAAAACTTCCCGTAAAACCAGTTTCCATCGGCATTAACTTCATCCATCAAGAAGAATTCCTTAAAAATCTGGTGGGCTTCTCCTATCGACAATTGCCCATCATTATTTTTGTCAAATGAAGAAAATGTACCCTGGCGGTCAAACTCTACAATACCATCATAAGAGTCTATGTAACGAACGTATTCGTCAAATCCAATGGTCCCGCTGGAATCTTTATCCATTACTTCAAATTCGGTATCAATGGTCTTATAGAAATAGTTTAGAATCGGTTTTGCTGCAGGGTCATCTTTCTTGACCATTTCTAATACACCCTTCCAATAATCGACAAATTCATCGGGCGAAATCACACCATCATTGTTGACATCTGCATCTTGGATAAGTTGACCGTATACCCCTTCATGTAGCTCTGCTGCCTGTTTTACTTCCTGCGAGTCCAATGAAAAACCTTCCCGCGTCATCAGGTTATTTACTTGCGCAGTAATATCATCAGCATTGATAACTCCATCCTTCGTAGCATCTAAAAATTTAAAGAAATGTTTCATTTTCTTTTCATAAAAATTCATGATCGACTCCATATAAGCGCGCACAGATAAATTGGATAGGAATACTCGAAATATATTACGGAGTTTTTCATTTGTCAAGATCATTGATAATTTGTACGATATCTTGGAACAGTTCTGGGGTTATGTGATTATTTTTAGTACTACTAAAAGTGAGTCTCTGAGGGTGACAGAGTTTCTTCGTGTACAATAATTTTATGCTTGCGATAGAGATTAATAACTTAAGGGATTACGGCGCTATTGAGTCAGGTAGCGCGATCCGGGTAGATGTTTAAGGGAAAAACGAACACGGTTCCTTGCAGGAACCGTGTTCGTTATGCTTCAAAATTGATATTCAATCAACAAACTGTTTAGAGATGGTGTAGACGCAATTTTCGTCGCCCATAGCTTTACAACTGGTCTCTTGGATGCGGAATTTCTTTCCGCTTGTGGCCCATTTAGAAGCTGCGTTC
This sequence comes from uncultured Anaerolineales bacterium, assembly GCA_964458115.1. Lineage (GTDB taxonomy): Bacteria > Chloroflexota > Anaerolineae > Anaerolineales > UBA11858 > NIOZ-UU35. The sequence continues at coordinate 28,190 of CAYWIC010000056.1, forward strand.
AACACCCCCACACCCAGGTGACATACGGGTTCATCGGCTTTTCGCTCCCAGCACATCGGACAGTGCTCGATGACCCAATACCAGTTGCTATCATCTTCACTGATGCTCACAACTTGATCACTAACTGTATTGAAGAACTTGGAGAAGAAAACCAATCCTGCTTTTACCCGCACTTCAGTTGAGCCCAGGCTCATCGCCGCTTGGGCTGCTTTCTGAACTTTGTCGTACTTTGATAGGCTGTGCTGAAAGGTCTCTTCACCACCTCGAATGGCAAATACCTTTGCCCCCCTGGAGCCATGCATATCGTACAAACCTTGTTGAAGACTGGCGACATGTGAAAATGGGAAGGCTTTCTTGATGTCATCTGGCGGGAGATTCTCAATATATGCAGACAAACCTACCAAATTCAACAGGGCTTTCATGCCATTTTCCCCAAGAATATCTTTCGCAGATGTCAATATGCTGCGACCCCAAATGTTCGGATAGAAATATTGGTCAGTCATGAACTAATTTCTCGGATAGCGTTCTCTTTATCTGTAGGAAATGAACCTTAAGTTTAATCAGTTGAATTATAGCTCAAGGCACAATAGGAACGCCAGTCTAAGAAAAAGTCCCCTAGGAATTCTAAAAGACTCCGAGACAATAGTCACCGTTGTATAAAACTGAAGTGACAGTCAATTCGTGCATATGACTGTCACTTCCTGAAATGCGATTATCTTGCTTTTCTCGCTTTTCGGACACCAACAAACTGGACGATGGCAAATGCCAGCACAATGTCGGCAACAATGGCAATCGCCCATTTGCCATTCGTCGTGAATGGAACCAAGTTTGTGAAGATCAACACCGCACTGCCAACCACCCAGAGCAGGTCACCAAAGACAATGCTCATCGAAGCCTGCAAATTGATCGGTTGGGCGGTTGCAGTTCTGTATACCAAGAAAGCGAAGGGTAACAAACCTACCCCGATAATCCGAAGCGC
>CAYWIC010000057.1:0-28826 GCA_964458115.1 uncultured Anaerolineales bacterium
TTTTTTGTTGCTCAACGCTTCTGTTTTGCCTGAGTTACTGCAGTAGAGTCTATGGTGTAAATAATTATTTTGGCAATCTGGAAATGTCAAATTCAACCATAAGTGGTAGCCACGTTGGCCTGAATAACGATGATCCCGGCCATGTGTCGTTGGAGTTTGTTACCTTCTCGAGCAATAATCTCGGGATCAACTCAGTTAGCGGCAGCATAACCATTCGAAACACTTTGTTCGGCCCACATTCACAAAAAGCTTGTGGTGTTGGGCCAAACATACTCACAGCGCAAGACGTCAATATAGATACGGACGGAACATGTAAAGGCACCACTGTTCCACCTAACAGTCTTGTGATCAGTCCGCTTGCTGACAACGGAGGCCCCACTTACACCCATGCGATAGGTGAGGGGAGTGTGGCCATTGACGCTGCTGTTAGCGACTGCCCAGTGAACGACCAACGGGGCGTACACCGCCCTCAAGGCGCGGCCTGTGATGTTGGGGCTTATGAATATGATGGTGAATTCGAGCGTCCCACCTCGACCAATACCGCCTTGCCCGATAGCAGGGGTACATCTACACCCACTGCTTCACCCACCTTTTCGCCCACATCGACGAGTACTGTGACAGCTTCCTCAACTCCGACTCTCACATCCACATTGGAAGACTGCACATTTACTGCATCAGCAAACCTCTTCTGTCGCTCAGGACCCAGTAGTTCGATCTATCCTGAAATTGATACTTTCACGCCAGGACAAAGCGGTCAGGTCTTTGGCATTAGTCCAGACGGTTTCTTTGCCCAGGTTGAAGGGGGCAATAACCATGTCCCTTGCTATGTCCCTTTGGATGAACGGTATGGTATTCTGAGTGGATATTGTAACGATTTACCTATCCTGGTTCCACCGCCGACACCAACCCCCACTCCGAGTCCCACACCAAGCCATACACCTCCCGTACAAGGCTGCACCGTGCGTCAACCTGGGGGTGCAATTGAATGTGTGGCCCCTTGCCCCGCGAACGCTTCTCCTGGCGAAGCATGTACAATGCCCTAAGAATAGGAGTTTTCAATATAAGAACAACCCCCTAAGGGGCATCCTTTGGGGGTTGTTATCGTGGCTAATGTAGTTTTCAGGGATTAGTCATCTGAGGCTGCGTTATCTTCACCATCCACCTCGACCCTCTCAACGATCAAGGTGCATTTGGTCACCAGGGCGGCGATTGCGCCGATAGCCGCCAACTGCGGGGCCAGCAAAGCGCCGACCACACCCACATAGAGGGGCACATCAATCAAAATTTTGCCCTCTTCATTTTGAATGGCAACGCGGCGGATATTCCCCTCATGCAGCATCTCTCTGAGCTTACCGACCAGCTTATCGCCAGCGATTTGGAATTCTTCGACTCGTGTTTTGGTTTCTTCAGTCATCTTTTTTCCTTTCTAATTGTTTAGAGTTCTTTTGGTACCAACATTAGGACTATCCCGATGAGGGGTGCTTGAGGTGCTTTGCACCCCAAGCACCCCTCATCGATTTTATCGATTCAACTACATCAATATACGATAACTTTTGAAATTTGTTTCAAATTTTTCGTATATAATCACTGTATAGCTTTAGGAGGCTTCCTAGGTGGAGACAGCGATCGGAACCAAACTCGGCCCGTACGAGATCATCGAACTGGTCGGCGAAGGGGGTATGGCGGCGGTATACCGCGCCTACCAACCCAACATGGACCGCTTTGTGGCGGTCAAAGTCATTGAGAGTTCCAAGAAACTGAGCGTTGAGTTGGTCGCCCGCTTCCAGCGCGAGGCGCGCCTGATCGCCCGTTTGGAGCATATCAACATCCTACCGGTGTATGACTTCGACGGCACGCACGACCCACCCTACATTGTGATGCGATACCTGGAAGGGGGCACGCTGCAGGACGTCATTCGGAGCGGACAAATGCCGCTGGACGAGATCGCCTATCTCTTCGGTCAGGTGGGGGGCGCGCTGGATTACGCCCATCGCCAGGGGGTGGTGCACCGCGACCTCAAGCCGCCCAATATCCTGATCGACACCGATGGCAATGCGCTGGTTTCGGATTTTGGCATCGCGATTGCCGTCGAACAGGAAGGGGATAAACCGCGCACGCGCGCTACCAAGACCGGCATCATGGTGGGCACGCCGGGCTATATGGCCCCCGAACAGATCAAAGGGACCAAGGAGATCGACCGCCGCACAGATGTCTACGCCCTGGGGGTGATGCTCTACGAAATGATCACGGGTGAGCTGCCCTTCACCGATGAGAGCATGGTGCGGGTGCTGATGCAGCATGTGGAGGCTCCCATCCCAGACCCCATGAAGCTGCGCGAGGAGATGCCAGCAGAATTGGCGAATGTCATCCGCAAGGCCATGGCTAAGGAAGGTGAGGGACGTTATCAAAGTGTGGATGAGATGGTGGGGGTTGTAGGCGATGCCATTGGTAAGCGAACCAGCACGCCGGGTAGGATAAGAGAAGCAGCACAAGAATCCAAAGAACGCATCAGTCAACGACGGAAAGCGCAAAGTGATTTGATCCAGCAGACCATGGCTGGGTTCGAAGAAAAGCGGATCAAACGAACGCCCAGTTCACAGACGGTGCCCACGGAGCACCAGAAGAACATCACCGCCCTGGCAATCGATGCGGCGGAGTATGCCGAGATCGTTGAAGACTTGGAAGGTGGTGAAGCGGCTGCCCAAGCGGTGGATTCCTTGTGGGACGCGGCGCGCGAGATTGTCGATCAGAGAGGGGGGTTGGTGTTTACGGTCACCGAGAATGACTTCTTAGCCCTGTGGGGTGCCGACGAAGCCCAGGAGGATGATGCTGAAAATGCAGTTCGAGCCGCATTAGATTTGCGTGAAAAGCTAGCGCAGATGGCCCAAGACCTGTTAGCCGATGAAGACGATGATCCCCTGCCGCTGTGGATAGGGATCAATTCTGGCAAGGCCTTGCTGGCGCCCACAGAAACCGAAGGCGAATATACTGCCAGCGGCACGACGATCAATGTGGCCAATCGTCTGGCCCAGCGCGCTGAGGGAGAGATCTTGATCGCGCACGATACCTATCGGACGGTGCAGGGTATCTTCGATATGGAAGCCGATGCGCCATATAAATTGCGCGGTCGCAAAAAACCTATTCAAATCTATCATGTGAATGCGGCCAAGGCCCGTTCCTTCCGGCGCATGCGTCCCCGCGTGGTGGGGGTGGAGACCCAGATGATGGGGAGGCTGGCTGAGATGAAGCATTTGCAGAATGCCTATGAAGATGCTGTAGAAGAGTCCGAGACCCAGATGGTGACCGTCCTGGGGGAAGCTGGTGTCGGTAAATCACGCCTGCTGTATGAATTCATCGACTGGACGGACCTGCAGGGGGTGAAGTTCCGCATCTTCCGCGGGCGGGCGACCAGCAATATGACCCACCGCCCCTACGCCTTGTTGCGGGACTTGATCTCCTTCCGTTTCGAGATCGTCGACAGCGACCCCACGGGCGTGATCGTCGAAAAGCTGGAAGTGGGTGTGGCAGAGCTAACGGGAGAAGCCAACTCTGAGATGGCGCATCGCATCGGACATTTGTGTGGATTCGACTTCTCGAACAGCGAGCATGTCAAGGGGTTGCTGGACGACCCCGGCCAGTTGATCCAACTGGCCAAACAGCAGTTCAAACGCCTGTTCATCCATATCTCAGCGATCCAGCCGATGGTGATCGAGTTGGAGGACATCCAGCATGCTGATGAGCCCTCGCTGGATTTGCTGTGTGAACTGGTCACAGAGCAGGATGAGCTGCCCTTGATGGTGGTCTGTGTGGCGCGACCGGAGCTGCTGGAGCGGCGCCCTGATTGGGGGGGCGGGATGGAGTTCCACATCATGATTGAATTGGAACCGCTGACCCGGCGTGAGAGCCGTAACCTGGCGCGTGAGATCCTGCAGAAGGTGGACGAAGTGCCCAAATCCCTGCGGGATGCGCTGGTGGAGCATGCCGAGGGCAACCCCTACTTCATGGAAGAACTGGTCAAGGTGCTCTTGGAAGACCACGTCCTGGAGCGCGAGTCCGAAGATCGCTGGGTGGTGGAGGAGTCTCGCCTGGAGAATCTGCGGGTACCTTCAACATTAGACCGACTCTTGCAAGTGCGCTATGACAGTTTGCTTTACCCCGAAAAGTTGCTCTTGCAGCGCGCCGCGGTGATGGGACGCGTGTTTTTTGACAGCAACATCACCGCCATTGATCACGTAGACGAGACCCAATTGGACGATATCCCCGCTATCCTGGATGTGCTGGCCGAACGCGGCTTCATTCAACGTCGTGAGATATCGTCCTTCGAGGGGCACACAGAATATCTCTTCGCCCAGCAGTTGATGCGCGATTCGATCTACGACAAACTGCTGCGGCGGCAGTTGACTACCTACCATGCCGCCACGGCCGATTGGCTGGTGGATGTGGCCGGGGAGCGGGTCGATGAATTCTGCCCCCTTATCGCCGACCATTATGAACGCGGCATGCAGCCCCAGCAAGCAGCCCGCTACCTGCGCCTGGCGGGGGAGCGTTCGTATGCCGTCAGCGCCTACGCCGATGCGCAAGATGCCTATGAACGGGCATTGGAACTCTTGCCCGTGGAAGATGCTGCCGAACGAATGCTCTTACAGACACGCTTGGGCGAAGTGCTAAACGCAGCGGGTAATTTGCACAAAGCCGCGGCGGTGTTGGGTAAAGCGCTTGAGATAGCCAAAGATCTGGGGGATTTTAATGCAAAGGCCAACGCTCATTTTCATTTGGGATTCTGCGCCACGCAGCGCGGGAACTATGACACCGCCCTTGAGAACCTGGATCAAGCTTTAGAGCTGGCGCGCGAAAGTGATGATCAGGAAACCCTGGCGCGGGTCTGGTATGGGTTGGGGGATGCGCAATTCCGCATTGGGAATGAAGACGAGGCTCGCCGCGCCTGCCAACGGGCTATCGGGATCGCTGAGATCATCGGTGATCAGCTAACCCTAATGCATGCCTTAAACCGCCTGGGTACTGTTGAGATACTACATGCAAAGGTTTATGGCGAAGGCGACCAGCTTTTCGAACGCTGTCTGACGTTAGCACGTGAATCTGGAAACCTGGAGCGTCAATTCGCCGTGCTTAACAATCTTGGATTAGTAGCCATATATCAAGAAGATTGGCCTGCTGCGATCTCATACTTAGAAGAAGCGCTAACCTTGTGCCGTGAGTTGGGACACAACATCGGGATCACTGTCACAGCCGGGAACCTGGCAATTGCCAATATTGAAACGGGGGAGATGGAGAAGGTGCGGCCCTTGATTGTGGAATCCATCCTGTCTGCCCGCCGAGCAGGTTCCACCAGTTGGTTGGTAGCAGAACTTGCCAATATAGCCCATGCCGCCATTGTAAATGACGATATTTCACGTGGGCTGGAACTCTTAGGTTTTACCACGAAACACCCGGCTGCTTCAAGTGATACACATGATAATTTTGAGAGGTTTGCAATGCCAAGACTGCGCGCGGCCCTCTCGGAGGAAGAGATCCAGGCCGGGATGGAAGCGGGGGTGGATCTGGACCTGGACACGGTCATCGACGAGTATCTGGCGGAAGAACCATAAGAATTTTGGAGTAGAGGGGTATGGCGGTGTTCTGCACTGCCATACCCCTCTACTCCAATGTATGATTTTGTAGGTTTATAACCATAGGAGGCTAGGATCATGAACATTCATCCTTGGAAATCCTCTCAAAAAATTTGCTGCCTCATTTTGGCAGTGCTCAACCTTTTTGGCCTGGCATTTGCCCCCGCGATCACAAAATTTCACTCCTCTGAATCCCCCACTGCCAGGTCTCATTCTGCGTCGTCAACAGCTCCTACGCAACTCACGTTAGTCGAAATTGCCGAGCAGATAGCTGATGAATTCGGTGTTGTCACCACCTTCGTTGAAGCGGATTCGTCAACCCCCATCTTCGTCTTCGAAGAGCGTCATGATTCAATACTAGGTCATATGGAGATCGCCATCATGCTCAATCGCCTCTATGCGGACTACAACCTGCGTCGCATTGGGCTAGAGGGTCATCCAGCAAGTCAAGCCCCCCTCGATCTCTCCTGGGCGCATCAGGAACCTTTCTATCAGCCCGACCAAACTATCACTGCCCGTGAAGATGTTCTTGTACAGACTTTGCAAGATGGTGAGATCGGTAGCGCAGAGCTGCTCGGGTTGCTCTACCATGATGTCGTCGTGGACGGGATCGATGATGCCGATCTCTACGCCTACAATCCCCCTGAGGGTGCCTGGGATGCGGCGGACTTTTACTTATACTACATCACCTTGGAGGGCATGAGCGAGACCGAATCCAATATTTGGAACGCTCTCTACGATAGCGAAAAGTATACCGAGGCCTTCGAGTACGCCATGAGTACTGATCAGTTTGCAATGGAAAAGTGGCAAAGCTTTAGCGACCAGGTCGATGTGCTTTCAGCTGAGAATTGGCTTTTGGCTTTGGATGAACTACGTGCCCGGGCTGAGGTGGTGGGCGTTGATCTGGATGAAGAAGAAAAGTCCAACTTAGATGCGCTGGGCGAATTCTTCGAGCATGTCTCAAAACGCAGTGATGCCATGGTAGCCGCCATGCTCGAACTGGCTGCAGCATATCCCGAGGCGTCGCTGGCGATGACCATCGGCACCCTGCATACAGAGCGCGTCACCGAGTTACTCACTGAAGCTGGGGTGTCTTTTGTCGTCATCCGACCGCTTTCACTGGCAGAAGGCAGCACAATGGGGTTGCTCTCGCCCGAAGCCTATCGACGCAAGCAGCAGGGTTTCTCTGTCGCTCCAGAAGGACATTTCAACGCCCTGGTGGATGGCCGCGGCAAGATGCCCGACCCAACGACCCCCAAAAGCTGGTATCAATTCCGCTTCCAGATCGCACAGGTGCTGCAACGCTGGGCCTTCGAAGCTGCCAATGGCCGACCGATGGAGGATGTTCGTCTTCAGGGGGATGCCTGGGAAGGCATTGATGTCGAGATCGTCGATATTTCCCTAATAGGCGACGATGCCAACCCCACAGTTCAATGGCAAGTGCGTCAGCGCTGGGTCGAGAATAAAAGTCCCTCAAGTTTTGTGGGGGATATTGCAAGGGCCGTTTTGGGTATGAGTTCCAATCAAGAGTCCGGGGAACATAAAGATCGCATACTGCTCAGCGGCACGGTCAAACAGGTTGAAGGAACGAACCAAAAGCCTGCCTTGAACATCTTCGGGCGCATGTACCAGGGGTGGGAGGCCTTAATGGGGGAAGACCCTGCCTCTGGAGATTCTACCGGTGATCCCACCAAGCCCGATAGGATTTGCTCGACGGCGGAGGTCACTTCGACCATAGAAACCGGCGGGTAGTGCCACTTGCCAGAAACTTTATTGGCAATATCGAAAAAACAGGGTTCCAGCAGCGTTTTGTGCTGCTGGAACCCTGTTTTATGTAATTACTGCGTCCCAGGGGGCGCGTAGAAGCGCACTTTCCACTTACCAGGCTCTTCTTCCCAGGCTGAGGTGTTCATTGTGACGATGTGTACCCAGGTCTGACCTGGATGGAGGGGGAAGAGATTCCCGTCTATGTCCACGAATTTTATCGGTCGCTGTTGACCAGTCTCCTGTTCGTACTCCCCGGCCAACGTGCTCCAAAAGATGCGGTGAGCTTTCCCGTCCCGGAATAAGATCGCGGGACCTCGAGCAAATTCCAGTTCGATATCGATAATGGTGGGCTTGAGGGCATAGTGATTGGCGAACAGGATGATCACATTGTGAAAGATCTGTTGACGCTCATTGAGTTGATCGATGGCCGGGTAGAAGAGCCCGGTGCCATCCGCATTATCGATATAGCGCAGGTAGCCGCCCGAAAGCGGGTCGAACAGCCACTGGGCCTGGTTGAAGTAGTTGTAGAAGATGAGCACTTCCTGAGCATCCTCGTCAGTGACAGATGAGCCAGATTGGGTTATGTCTCGAAGGTGCTTGGATATTGGAATCTCACCCGATACTGGAGGGGGCTTGACGCCGCCAGTTTCAGGAGGCGCCAGTTCTTCACTTCCGACGTTCAAATCTGGTTTCGTCTTTGGGGCGTGATATTGGCCACCTGTTAGAGGGATATTCAGGAACAGGTTGCTCGAATAGTTGATCACGCGGTCGATCACCTCCACTTGCTTGGCGATGGCGATCAGGCGATCAACGGCCAGGTACGCGCTGTTGATATCGGACTTATCGGTGCCGAATACGGATGCACACCCAGTGACGGGTACGTCGTGGGAGCTGCCTGCAAAGATCAGACAGGCTTTGGCGAACAAGTTGGCGAGATACTTATAGGGCAGGCGACCCGAGCGGACCGGTCCAACTTTGCCGCCGTTTTTCTTTTTCCCATTGCCATTTACCTTTTCTCCATTTCCGTTGCCGCCCCCATTTCCACCGCCGCCATTGCCATTGCCGCCCCCGCCGTTCCCCTCACCGGGTTTGAAACCCGCATCCCAGCGATAGTCATCACCCGAAAGACGGATCTCAGCCGTTTTGCCTGTGCTGGGGTCAGCATCGCTATCGGCGTGGTCGTCGTCCCCAGCGTCTTGTTGGGTGAAGACCCTCCCTGGAGGCGGGTCATACTTGATGAAATAGACCCGCTTCGGATCGACATTGAAACCATAATAGCCATTGGAGTCTGTAGCGGTGGTTTCGAGTAACTCGCTAGAATATTTATCGTAGAGATGCACACACACGCCCGCGATGCCCCTTTCGCCGACATCCTGAATGCCATTGGCATTGTCGTCCGACCAGACATAATTCCCTAAGATCGTTGCGGTGCGAATAAACGGCCCCTCTCGGATAGGACAATCTCCGCTGATGAGCTCTTCGGAGAAAGGAAATTCGCCATAAAAAAGGGCTAGGAAGCGCGTCATGCCTTCGCCGATAAATATCTCGAAGATGTATGGTGCAAAGGACAAGCCTGCCTGAGGCCGCGCCGAAGGTGGAAAGTTGGTGATCGAAATCAGAACAGCTGGTAAATTCAGGTTGTCTGAGTTGGTCACTGGTAGGCCTGTGAGAGGGTTATAGCCGGGCGGAAAATCTTCTAGTTCAGGTCCCATGACCGCCTTCACCCGTGTGGGTGTTGGTGTGGGGCTGGTCGTACGGGTAGCAGTAGGCGTGCTTGTAGCCGACGAAGATGGAGTCGCGGTAGCCGTCTGAGTAGAAGTCGCCGTGGGAGATGGGCTGGCCGTAGCTGTCTGTGTAGGAGTTTGGGTTGATGATGCTGTTCCAGTTGCAGTTGCTGTGAGTGTGTAGGTGGGAGTGTTTTGCGATGAATTTATGCCAGGTAGTTTGAATTTACATGAGATCAACCCACTGGCGCATCCCACCAACAGGAGCAGAAAAATCAAGCCCCTAATTCGAAATGGCATCAACATCCCTCCCAAATAACTTCGATTCAAGACATCAAAATGGAAGAGCGAAGAAAATGTATGTTGTTCTTTCCTTAGTAGATTATAGCACCACTGGTTACAAGCCCACTGGGGTAGACGCGTAGCCCTAATAATTGTGGGTAGTGGGTGATTTGTAAGTGATAGAAAAACTTTTGTCACCCTGAGACGTAGTCGAAGGGTCTTGCGAGGCGCAATTCTTTCCTATCAAATACTGTTTAGCTTCGCTAGATACTTCGGCCTCCGGCTTCAGTATGACACGACCACTTGCTCTATAACCACTACCTAATTATGTAATATAATGAAAGCTGTCAATGGAAAGCACACCCGCGTATATCCTATGAGCCAACCCGAAGAGCGAAAAACCTTAACCTATGAGTCGTGCCTGGCGCGCGGCTATGATATTCAAGAACGCATAGGTCAGGGGGGATTTGGGATGGTTTTTCGCGCCCAGCAGCCAACGGTTGGCCGTCAGGTGGCAGTGAAGATGATCCTGCCTCAATATTCTGACAACGATGAGTTTGTGACCCGCTTTGATGAAGAAGCCAAATTAGTGGCCCGTCTGGAGCACCCTCATATCGTACCGTTGTATGATTATTGGCGAGAGGCTGAAGGTGCCTACCTGGTGATGCGCTGGTTGAATGGGGGGAATTTGTATGCTTCTCTGAAGGAGCAGCCCTGGGATATTCTAACTGCCGCAGATTTGTTGGATCAGATCGCTGGGGCGTTGTCCTCGGCCCACAGGAATAATGTCATCCACCGAGATGTCAAACCCGAGAATATTATGCTGGATGAGGGCGGGAACGCCTACCTGACGGATTTCGGGATTGCCAAAGATCTGATCGAAGGGACTTCACGGACGAACCCAGGGGTGGTCATGGGTTCCTTACTTTACATTGCCCCCGAGCAGGTTCAAGGAGATGAAGCCTCACCTCTGAGCGACCTCTACAGCCTGGGCATCGTGATGTATGAATTGCTGACTGGCGAACACCCCTTTTCCAAATCGGGGAAGGCCTCACAGATCGCCAAGATCCTCTCTGAGCCCATCCCTCATTTACCAGATATCTTGCCTGGGCTGCCCGAAGACCTGGATGCCGTTATTCAACGTGTTACGGCCAAAAAGCCTGAGGAACGTTTTGCTGATGCGCAGGAATTTGTAGCGGCGTTTCGTTCGGCCGTCACAGGTGTACGCCTCGAAGCGAGAGTTGCGCCACCAGCGCTGCCCAGGATACGCCATGAGTTGCCCGCATTTCTCGATGGTGAAGCCGAGGTAATAAGTCAGGTTGTCGAAAGACCGGTCTTCGTGGCGCGCCAGGCTGAATTAGACCAATTAGGGAATTTCCTGGATACGGCACTGCAAGGCAAAGGGCAGGTCGTGTTTGTCGCTGGGGGGCCGGGACGCGGCAAGACGGCTCTCGTGGATGAGTTCTCCAGGTGCGCCATGGAAGCCCATCCAGATCTGCTGGTTGCCTGGGGGACCTGTAATGCCTATTCTGGATTTGGTGACCCTTACTTACCTTTCCGCGAGGTTTTGGGCACGCTTACAGGCGATGTCGAGTCTCATTGGGCCGCGGGGCGTTATTCCACCAGCCATGCCCGCCGAACCTGGGATTCGATCCCCCTGGCAATTCAGGCTCTCCTAGAGCATGGCCCGCACTTGCCGGATATCTTTTTGAACAAGAAAACCCTCCTCTCTCGGGTAACCTCTTCAATTACAGATGATGTTCCCTGGGTACGAGAACTGCGCGCGGAGTTGGATAGTCCCCCGGAACACACCCAGGGGCTTGAACAGGGGCATATCTTCGAGCAATATTCCAATGTACTTCGGGCCCTCTCCAATACACGTCCCTTGCTCCTAATCCTCGATGATATGCAGTGGGCGGATACAGCTTCCGCAGGTCTCTTGTTCCATTTGGGGCGTCGCCTGGAGGGGGCTGCGATCCAGCTTGTATGCACGTATCGTCCAGAAGAAGTTGCCATCGGACGTACTTCCACACAAATTCCCCTGGATCAATTAGAACGTCATCCCATGGAAAAAATATTTGCTGAGTTCAAACGCCTGTTTGGCGATGTGTGGATCGACCTGAGTGGTGTGGATAACACAGAGAGCCGCGGTTTCGTGGATGAAATTCTGGATTGTGAACCCAACCAATTGGAAGAGATGTTCCGCCAGGCGCTCTACAACCATACCGGAGGTCACCCGCTATTCACCATTGAGTTGCTGCGAGCAATGCAAGAAAGGGGCGATCTGGTTCAGGATGACGGCAATTGGGTGCAAGGTCCCGCTCTGGATTGGGACACCCTCCCCGCCAAGGTGGAGGGCGTCATCGAGGAGCGTGTTGGTCGTCTAGAGGAAGAGCTTTACGAGATCTTGAGCGTAGCCAGCGTTGAGGGGATGAGCTTCACGGCTCAGGTAGTGGCGAAAGTTTTGGAGTTTGGAGAGCGCAATCTACTGCGGCAGCTTTCCCGTGATCTCGAGGGGCGGCATCGTCTGGTTCTTGAGCAAGATGATGTTAATGTGGGGCGGCTTTGGCTGGCGCGTTATCGCTTTATGCATGCGTTAGTACACCAGCATCTGTATCGACAGATTAGCCAAGGGGAACGCCGCTGGCTGCACACATCTATCGGTGAAATCCTGGAAGATTTCTATGATGGGCATGTCGAAGAGATTGCAGTGCAATTAGTGCGTCACTTCGCCGGCGATCCTGAACGCGAGGGCAAATACCTCAGGATAGCGGGTTTCCAGGCGGCTCAACGCTTCGCTAATGAGGAGGCGCTCCGATTTTTTGAGCGCGCCTTGAACTTCTTGCCGGAAAATGATATCGAAAACCGTTTTGAGATCCTCTTAGCCCGGGAGGCAGTTTACAACATCCTGGGACATCGTAACGCTCAGAAAAATGATCTGGAAGACTTGTCTCGACTGGTAGATGCGCTGGACACACTCGAACGGGGCTCTCGCAAAGCCGAAGTAGCGACTCGCTGGGCCATCTTTACTGGGTATACTGACAATGTCGAGGCGGCATCGTTAGCAGAAAAGGCGATTTCGCTGGCTCAGGATGAAAAACGTCCGGATGTCGCCGTCGAGGCTTACTCGATCTGGGCCGAGGTGCTCCGCAAGCAAGGTGATCTTTCTGGAGCAGCCAATCAAGCCCAGGTGGGTTTGGCTCTGGCCCAAGAAATCGGCGACCGGGCTGGCGAAAGTGGTTTGCTGAATACCTTGGGATTACTGGCGCTAGATCAGCACCAGACGCAAAAAGCTGTGGAATATTTCGAGCATAGTCTGTGCATTGCCCGGGAGATTGGCGACCAACAGCGTGAAGCAAGAAATCTGAATAATCTGGCAATCACATTTGGCAATTCAGGAGATTTTATCTCCGCCAGGGAAAATTATGAACAAGCGCTACAAATCGCTCGTGAGATTGGCGATCGTCGTGGAGAAGCGTTGGTATTAGGTAATTTAGGATGGGTCGCCAGTATCCAGGGAGATTATTCCACAGCGGCAGCGCATTATGAACAAAATTTGGATATTGCTCGAAACATCGAAGATCGTTACCTGGAAGCGTATGCTGCCATCAACCTGTGTATGGCGTCCATGTTGCAAGGGCAATATGGACTGGCAATGAAGCATGCCAGACAAGGGCGTTCAATCGCGCGGGAAACCGGAGATCGGTCTGGGGAGGCCTGGTCGCTGACCTTTTTAGGTCACGTCTGTCTGGAGATGGGCCACCCTGAGGAAGCAGAGGCCAGCTATCGGAACGCAATGGAAATTCGACGTGAATTAGGCCAGCAGAATCTCGCCATGGAACCGCTGGCAGGTTTAGCGCGCCAGGCCTTGGTTCATGGCGATGTTCCCATAGCTCAAAAATTCATGGATGAGATCTTGAACTATTTCGATGAGGGCGGTACGCTCGAAGGGACGGAAGAACCGCTAAGAGTCTGGCTGACTTGTTATCAGGTACTCGTAGAGGTTGGTGATCCCAGGGCTGAGGATATTTTGGCTACGATGAATGAAAAACTCCACACACGCGCCGGAGAAATCAAGGACGAGGCCTTGCGTCGCACATTCCTGGAGCGTGTTCCGCATCATGCCAAGATTATTAAGGCGTGGGAGGAGTCGCTGAAACCTTAATATTATTATCCCCAACCCACGGGGGGATCGCCCAGGTCTAACTCCACCTTTCTAAATTTCTTGTTCCCCTTTGTCCGAGTAGTCTGCCCGGCGAATTTGTTTTTCTTGTTCTTGTCCCAGAAATACAATTCTTTTCCTTCTACTTCTGGAAGTTCGATCGCGTATTTCTTGGGTACTTTGTTTTTGAATTTTTTGCGTGTTGCCTTCTCTCTTATTCCGAAGTTTCCGATCCACTCGACGCTGGGATCTAACCCCTCTGGCAGCGGCTTCTCATAAACTTCGTACTTATCCTGGACAGTCACGATGATCTTGTCGTTACAGATGCTGAATTCCTTTTTCGCCATTTCTTCCTCCTTATGGAATATTGACAAATTTGGCCTTATTATAATCTACTCCCTCTGCTAATCACGTGGATCTTGGGGAAATACCAAAGGATGCCACGCTCTCGCTGATTGGCAAAAAATAGAGTTCTGGCTGCGCACCGCAGCCAGAACTCTATTTTTTGCCATCCCCCCTTCTGTGGTGTTTAGAAAGATGGGATGGGGCAAGATGTTATCATCCGAATATTATTCGTCGTGATTAATCAATTTGATATCCAGGTTGTAGAGCAAAGACATGGCTTCGGGAAGAGAAAACTGAGCTCTCGTGAGAATATTCTCTTCGGGGCTGATGTTGTAATTGCGCGCCCGGCTGAAATCGGCTTTGGTCAGATTTGTCCTGGAGAATAGGCTCTCAGCGAGATCGGTGCCACCGAAGTCGGACTGCGTAAGGTCGGCCTCGCGGAAGTCGATATCGCTGGCGATGCTATCCTTGATCTGGAATTCTTTGAGCTCCAACCCGATGAACGTCGAATGGTTGAGCACGCAACGGGTGAATATCAACGGCTCTTGCAGTAGATTGCTCCCCCAATCTCCATGAGTCCAATTGATGCCAATCAGTTTCGAATCTGTGAAATGTGTTCCTGAAAAGATGCTACCCGGTACCTGGAGTAGGCTCATGTCGCAGTCTTTGAACGTGCAATTGGAGAAGCGGCAGTCGAGCAACACAGTTTCCACAAAAGAGCAGTTGACGAAGGTGCATTCTACGAATTGGCTGGAGACCAAACGCTGCCCATTCAGGTTGGCTTCTTCGAAGTAGCGGTCGGTGTATTGAGTTTGGGAATCGATCATAATGTTTTCTTTAAGATGATTCTTACATATTTGCTACATATATTCCCATATCCGTTCGGCTGAGCTCACGACGAAGTCCTGACCCCTCTCTCCCACTGAGAGAGGGGAAATCGAAGGTGAGCGGAGGTGGGGTGAGGGTAAAAAAGTACTTACTTTGAGAGATTCTCTAGAAATTCCTCTAACGCTTCACACCGTTGCTCGATAAATTCCTCTGGAGAGGGATCGATGCGCGCCACGTAGTTGATGAACATCGCCGTTCTAGCTGCCATGAGTGTTTGGAGCGTTCTTTCGCTTTCCACTGGCCAATCTCGAATGCTGGAGTATCCATCCTTGAAAGCCGCTTTCCATTCTGGATACCCTTCTCGGTCACGTCCGTAATAGAGCGTTACGGCGATATCTTGGATTGGATAGCCGAGATTGATATCTTCAAAATCGATCAGATAGAGTTCACCGCGATGAAGATGGACATTCCAATAATGCAAATCTCCATGGATGAGAATTTGATCCTCTTTGTTGGCAAATATCCTTGCAAAAACTCCATCTGCCAGATCGATCACTTTCTCCAAGATCCCTATGCGCTCAGGTGGAAACTGATGCCGAAACTCCGGCGTATTGTACACCACCGGCTCGTCAGGATAGTAGAAAACCTTATCCCACTTCTTGGGTTGAATATGGGCGGGCAGCGGCTTCAACAAGCTGGAATGATTGTGTAATTTGGCCAGGGACTGACCGAATATGAAATAATTCTCGGGACTCAGGCTGTTTTCCAGCGTTCGACCAGGGATCCATTTGAACAACGCGCAGCGACGCTCGCCCGGAACGCTAGCCACACGGACTGTGGAAATATAATCGCCGTCCCGGCGCGCAACTGGTTCGGTTACCTTCAAATCCGTATCGCGTATCAGCGCGTTCAGCCAATACATTTCAGCTTGATTTTCTTTGATCGTAGTTTCTTCTTCAGAGTAGATCCGCAGCATCAGTTTCTCACCCTCCACTGTGCGGATCTGAAACATGGTGTTGGTTTCGATGGTGAAGAACTTCACCTGCTCAACCTGTACGTCATATGCTTCGAGCGCCTCGAACACCAACGGGCGCAAACGACGTATCCTCCCCAGCTTGGTTAGTTCATCAAAGGGTTTCATGGGCTGCCTTAGATTGCTGGACCACATCTACAATCTGCTGAAGATGATCATCATCGTGACCTAAGCCAAAGACGAAGCGTGCTACCGCGTTGTAAGTATAGCCGGTGAGGTCAGATGTGAAAGTGTTGTCTAAATGCGGTTCAGCAGGCCACATCTCAAGGCTGGCAAGTCGCATTCGCCGGCTCTCCTCGAGACGCTGCCGGCATTGAGCGATCGTCTTGATCGTTGTCCAATGCACTTCATAGCGCGAGCGACGTTGCTCATATGGCACACCGCGGGCTAATTCGGCAGCCAGGAATGCGGCTTCTTCCGAAGAAGCCGTCACATGAACGATCAGATGACCTAGGGTCCAAGACATATGCACTTCCTCTGAGGTTGCCGCAAAGGGGTCATCGGCAGCGGGGTCTTGGGGTTCGTAGACCACATCGGCATCGCTGCATTCGGCGATCAGGGCTAGTTGATAGTCGATCATTTCATTGGTCAGCGCGCGCAAATCGTCTACCGTCAGACCCTCGACCAAATCGGAATAGGTGATCTCTTCATTTCGAACAGTGGTAAAATCGAGCATTTTTTTCTCCTCAGTGCTAATTAAACAATTGCTTTCTTAAGTAAATGCCGGAAAGAATCCCAAAATAAATAGTGAGAAAATACAGGCATTTACACAGGTTTTGCGGTGAAATCGGTCAGTTTTAATTAAAGCCACAAACCGCAAAACACTTAAATATTTAGAGCGTGTAGTTCTTTTGCAATTGCGAGTGTGCTTTCGAAGCAACCGGATTGATCTTCAATGCACCACCAAGCGGAAAGCACGCATTGGGCCAGACTCCAGCCCAGCAAACGCTGGCGGTCGAGCTCCAGGATTTCACTGAATTGATCCAGCCATCGGGAAAGGATTCTACCCAAATTTGGCCAGGTGTGCAGTTCATCCATAGGGTTGTGCATCCAGGCCGCGACTTCGAAGGCTGGATCGCCAATCACGCCCTTAGGGTCCAAAGCCAGCCAGGTCTGTCGCTGCGCTTTGAGGATATTCCAATGATGCAGGTCGCCATGCAACACAACCTGTTGGTTTGTTGATGCGAGCAAGTCATCGAAGGTGGCTTCCGCTTGATCGACGAGTTTTTGGGGGAAGGGGCCGGTGCCGCCAGAGTAACGTTGACGAAGCCGCTTCAGACCCGCGGCCCACTTCTCAACACTATGGAGACCAGCGTGCGCATTGAGAACTTCAAGGTCTGGAGTCGCCTCCCACAAATGACTCATAACCCGAGCAGCGATCTCAGTGGACTGCTGGTCATCTCCGAGTTCCGCCAGGGGAGTGCCCGGCTCCAAATATTCCAGCAGCAGCGCGCCGCCCTCGGCGTCAGCTTCGTAAAGCTGTGCCGCGCCCTGGCCAGCATAGGTGCGCAGCGCATCGATTTCAGACTGTAACTCTGGGTTGGGAACACCCAATTTCAAGACAACACGCCTCCCATCTGCTTGCACTGCCGGGGCGACGAAGTTGTAGGAAAGTGGCTGGAAATGGGGTAACAATTGCAGCGACCAACGCCGAGAATAATCCTCTAGGGTTTTGGGGAACTCGCGCAGCCATGTTGAGCCTTCGTCACCGAAGGTCCCTTGGATGCGCTGCTTGAAATCAACGGGGAGCATGGGTAGTCAAACTTTGACGCAACTTTAGGGCAAGATCGAGTTCGTCGGTGGTGAACTGATCGATGCCCAAATCGAAAGCATTTCTGATCTGTTCAGGATCATTCAAATTCGCGCCGTGTACTTGGTAGCCCTCCTCGTGTAGGAAATCCACGGTCTGTTGAGTGAGCATTGGAGCTGGAAGGTGAGCCACCTGAGCATCCAGCAGCGCCATCCATTGCGCAAGATGTTGGATACCCAGCTCGATTGACTTCCATGTTGGAAATGGAGGTACGAAGTATCCCACGCGCAGGTCTTCCTGGTGCGATCTAACATAATGCAGTAATGGGATGTGGGGTGAGGTGATCTCTACGTCTTTAGCAATCACATGGGATTCAATTTCGTCGATGACGGCTTTCAGAAATGGCAACGTGGGGTAGCGGAGTTCGATCTCGAAGCGGGTTTTACCCTGGCCCAATTGTAGTACTTCAGCCAGCGTGGGAATGCCTTCACCATTGAAAATTGGGTCAAACCAACTGCCTGCCTCCAGCCGTCGCAGTTCTTCCAGGGTCTGATCGGAAATCTGGCCGCGGCTATTGGTGGTGCGTTCCAGGCTGTGGTCGTGGTGGACGACCAATGCGCCATCGCGGCTGCGGTGCACGTCGCACTCAATCGCGTCAGCACCTTTTTCGATGGCAAGTTCGAAAGCGGCCAGCGTATTTTCGGGGGCGTGCTTCAAGTCCCCGCGATGGGCGATGATCAGGGGGGATGTCATTCGAATACTGAAAAATTAGGGTAAATAGCTATGGTATGCAAGGCACACCCATACCTATTTTGGGTACTTATTCAGTGCCAGGCGGCGCGTAGAAGCGAATATACCACGACCCGGGAGTCTTTTCATAGCCATCGGTGATCTGTGTGACGATGTGAACCCAGGTCTGCCCTGGATGCAGGGGCACAGGATTGCCCTCTGAATCGATAAATTTTACCGGCCGGTTGCGCCCGGTTTCCTTGGCCTGGTCGTCTGAATAGGTATTCCAGATGATCTTGTAAGCCTTCCCATCCCTGAACAATATCGCTGGTCCCTGATTGTAATTCAGGTTGATATCGATGATCGTGGGCGTGATAGCATCATGCTTGGCAAACATGACCACCACGTTGTGGAAGATCAGTTGGCGACCGTTCAAGCGGTCAGTCGCGGGGTAGAACTTTCCAGAGCCATCGGCTGCATCGGTGTACCGCAGGTACCCACCCGAGAGAGGATCGAACATCCACTTGGCCTGGTTGAGGAAATTGTAGAACATGATCACTTCTTTTGCCTCACCAGCGACTTGAAGGCTGGCGCTATCTGCCCCCGAATAAGTGCCATTCGAAGAAGCGAAGTTCAAATAAACATTGCCAGAATAATCCACAGTTTCCCCTGGGACTTGACTGTGTTTGGCGATTTCCTTGAGGCGGAAAAGGGTCAAGAAGGCGCTGTTGATATCAGTTTCATCCGTACCGAACACAGAGACACATCCAGGGATATCGACTTGCGCATCTTTACCCGCGTAGATGATGCAGGCTTTCCAGAACCATTCCAATATCCATTTAAAGGGCAAGCGACCCGATCGAATGGGACCGATGACGATCTCGTAAATGTACTTTCCAATCCAGTCCCCAGGGCGCTCGAAAAACGAGCTATTGTTTTCCACCTGGGTGACTTGCTTCTGGCTGCTCTCGCCTTCGGTGTCGCCGCTGTTCTCTCCCATACCAGTCTGTTCCGCTTCACCCTCACCGCCAACCTCAACAGGCTCACCGGTGCCGATGAAGCCGGCATCCCAGGTGAAATTGTCTTTCGTGACAGAGAAGATGGGTGTCAGGCCATTGTCTTTGTCGGCGTCACTATCTGCGAATTCATCATTGCCAAGATCTGGATTGGTGAATTCCATGTCGTAGGGGGGGATGAATTTGATGTAATATTTGCGCTCCGCCTCGACATTGAACCCGAAGTAGCCGTTGGAGTCCGTGCTGGTGCTATCGAGCAACTCGTCGGTCTCGCCATCGTAAAGGTTTACACACACCCCAGAGATGGGTCCCTCATCCACGCTCTGCAGGCCATCGCCGTTGCCATCATGCCAGACATAATTTCCAAGGATGATGCCGGTGGTTTCGAAAGGTTCTGTTCGGATTTCGCATTCCCCTGTGACGGGAATCTCTGCTTCCGGGTAATCTCCATAGAAGATGGTCAAAAAGCGCGTCATGCCCTTGCTGATATACATCTCGTAGATGTAAGGCGCAAATGAGGGGCCTGCTTGTGGACGTGCAGATACGGGGAAATTTGTGATTGAGATCAGCACCGCCGGGAGCTCCAGGTTGGCCGGGTCAGAGACTGGCAATCCCAAGAGCGGGTTATACCCAGGAGGGAAATCTGCCAGATCGGGACCGTAGGCCTCGCCGCCCTGGTTTGGGGTTGGGTCCGCAGGTTCTGAGTCTTGTGCTGCCACCTGAGAGACTGCTACGAATAATAGCCCACTGATGAGCATCGTCATTCCAAGGATGATGATCACAAAGCGATAAATCTTCTGTTTGGTCCTCATAGTTGGATTTCCTTTTGATCGCAAACACACACCAATTTGTCATTCTGAACCCCCGCAGGGATGAAGAATCTCTAATAGGTAGGTTTACCAAGGATGCTCTCAGAGATTCTTCCTCGCTCGCCAAAGGCGCGCCTCCGGCGACTCGTCAGAATGACAAGTGACTTAAAATATATATTTTTTTCGGATGGATTCTCACTCCTTGATGGCGAAGGTGACTTTTCGGAAGACACACTCACCTTCGAGCCCATCTTCTGTACATAGTCGAATAGTGGCCTCGAATTCAGCATCGGGTTCTGGGTCGCGTACGTTGGCTGCAACTTGCATTCGTTCTCCAGGCAACAGTGCTGATTCGCCGGGAGGGCAGCCACCTTCTTTGACAAAGCCGCGGTCGTTACTGCCCCTGTACACTACTACTTCATTGGTGATATCTTTTATTGTCATGGACTCCGATTCGAATGTGTGTTGAGATGTATTCTTTACCCAGAATGCGGCGTAGCTAGGCCAACTTGCACAAGGGTGGGTACCGGCGAACTCCAGATCGAAGCGCGGATGTTCGGAAAGATTTTCGACTGATTCTGAAGGTCCATCCGCCTGATTCTCGTTTACTTTTTCCTGCCGGTGATAACTTACGCCAGCGGCCGCATTCGGGTAAGGGTTAGGACCGATAAATATTTTCATAACATCATCTGTGATGGTGTACGATAGATATTGTTCAGGCTCCCAATCGAAATCGACTTCTTCGCCAGATTGTAATACCCGGTTGGTCAGCAAATCGAGGTGTCCTTCATTGAAATCGTATGCCAAAATATCGTAGAAAATTTCGCGGATTCCATTTTTATAGGCGAACTTGTTCAAGAACACATCTTCTGAGAATTCCAGAACTGCCCCGGTGGTCGGGTTTTCCCAGATCCCCAGGAATGAATTACCATCTACCGTGGAATGCGCTTCCCCTGCCTGGCGGGTATAGTTGACGCCAGCTGCTGCAATTGGATATGGATTGGGACCGATGAACATCTTCAGTACATCATCAGTCACTGTGTAAGAAAGATATTGCTCGAGAGCCCAATCATATTCAACCTCTTCACCGCCCTGCAAAACTCGCTCAGTGAGCAGGTCAAGATGGCCTTCCTCGACATCGTACGCCTGGATGGCATAATAGATTTCTCTTGTAGAGCCTTCAAACGTGAATCTCTTCACCAGAGATGTGGCACTGAATTCCAGCACCATTCCCGTGGCCTCATTGACCCAAGTACCCGCGAAGGGGAGCGACTCGCCTTCGAAGACGAAATCGACAATCTCGGTCGCGCACTCGCCTTGAATCCCTTCCTCGGTACACAGCGTGATGGCGGCAGAGAATTCTGTGTCCGCTTCAGGGGATTTGATATTGACGGCAACATAGCGAGTGTTGAAGGGGGGTAGGATCGTATCTCCGGGAGGGCATTCGCCATCTTTCAGAAAGGGACGATCATTGTTGCCACTGTATACTGCTTGATTATTGGTATTGTCATGGATCTCGATATGACTGGAATGCAATATCCAGATGGATGTGCTTTCCAACTCGAAAACTGCATAACTTGGCCACTCCCCGCAAGGCTGGGTTCCATGAAAGCGCACCTCGAACGTGGGAGGTGTCTCTGGGGTGGTATTTGCTGCCCCTGCATCCTCAGCCTGCCGTTCCGCTTCATCGGGGGCTTGAATTCGATCTTCACCCAGGAAGCACAAAATGGGAGTGTCTAACCCATACCAGGAGCCCAGGTCGATAGTATGATCTTCGAGATCATCGTGAGATAACCAGCCGTCGGGCAATTCGCCCAAGTGGATTTCAGCGTAATAATGCCGTTGTTCAGAATACCAGCGTTCGCCATCAGAGGCCAGTAAAAAGCTAGTCTTATCACCCATGGAGGCGATGAAGTCATCCATCGAGCCGTGTTCTTCGTAGAAATCTTGGATGTCAAGCCAGTCCGCCAGCCGCCAATCCGGCCCCAGCGCTGTTGCGCAGGCCTCTTCGATAGGGTCTGTTTCGGCAAAGGTTTTTAGTGTCAGGGTGAAGGGAAACCCTCCAGGTGTTCTGGGTTCAGGTGTTAGTGTGGGGTAGGGCGTGTATGTGGGTTGGAGGGTATAGGTTGGTAAGGGCGTTGGTTCCGCAGTCGATAATACCTGACATGATAGGATCGCCAGGCTCAGTACGAGAATGGGAAAAATGAGTGTTCTGGTTTTCAAGGTGATCCTCCACAATGCAGCTGCTATGGATAAGTATAATCGACGATATATTCGACCCCTTTAGCTTCATCATCCAAAGCCTGAAAATAAACTCTGAAAGATTCGTAATTGGCCTCCACATCGCCAGAAACTGTGACGGGTTTTCCGGGCTTGGCAATCTCATCGGTTTCATTTCCTTCTGGGTCGATGAGATATACGCGCATGGCCCCCTCTTCTACCGAAGCCCACACCCGCACATGGACTTGGAAGAAGCCGCTGCGAGTCATGCTCATATCTTCGGAAATCTTCCCGGAAAGTTTTCTAAACCCTCCCTCGCAATGCCCTCCCTCGATGTTGCTGGAGCAACTTTGGCGGCTACCCATCACCGAGCCATGAATGCCATCGCCGCAGGCCGAAAGAATACTGAATACAAAGGTAATCAAAACCGTAAGGGAAATTCTCTTCATCATTCATCCTCTGCCAAAAATCATTGAGAGTTATATAGGAAGCAGGTTATCAATATTGGTAAACGTACCCAGATCTCCGGGATCAAACGTCGCGAATGTAACAGCCATAATGCACGCAATGAGTATGACCACGACAATCAGAGGGGTAAATATCGTCAGTAACGCTTTGCCTGTCGAAAATCGATGAGCGACTTTGGTAGACCGGATGCTGAGAACAATGCCGAAAATACTCATCGCAAATAGCAACGGATAATAGATAATATTGCCGACAAGTGGCACCAATGAGACAAAATAGAGGACGACCATGATGATGCCCATGGGCACAAGATACAATGATTGCAAGTAAGCTTGCGTGGCAAAATCGCCTTGCCCACCAAACAATCTGGCGATGGTGTAAAGCACCCCATTTCCAAGATAGAATGTAATCGGAGTCCCAATTAACCCCGCACAAAGTGAGAACATAAGGAACGTTGTGCTGCTTGGAAAGAACTCATTGTATTCTGTTGGTAGATACGCTACAGTTTCAGAGAAGGTCATCGCAGTGGTCAGCATTGCATTTGCTGCAGCAATTACGGCATACACAAGCACACCGACAAGAGTTTTGGTTCCGCTTACTCTTGGAACCTCGTTGGAGAAAAATGCTTCATTCATGCGGAAGATTTTTGGCCAGAGACCGATGATCTCTTCAAATGAACGCGGTTCAACTTCTTTCAGGATTTGGGATTCATTACCATGGTCTTGATACATATTTCCTCCTGGCTAATAGTCCAAAATTTCATGATTAGGGGTATAGGGTTAGGGATGGATCCCCGAGGAAAACCTGCAAGGAGAAGTGCAATTCCCGACTGCTCGACCAGGGATAGACCAGAGGCGTGTTGACATGCTCAAGTATGGCTTGCCCGAAACTCTTCCCCTCGGAAAGATCTCTGGCGACATTATGCCCGTAGAAGCCCTCGACATTCGTGCCCATGCCTCCCGACTCGTGGGTTGTCCCCCAGGCCAACAGAACAAAACTGGTTGGGCTGTAGAGCATTGACGTCAGGAAATTGTCAGGCTGGTCCAGATTCCCCGAAGAGCAACCGCTGGTGTTGTAGAAAATGGTTTGTACGTTGTTCGACTCGATCCAGTCGATATCGATGCTGCCGCTGGCAAACCAGGTACCATGCGCACCGACAGAGGTGAAATCTGCCACCCCCTCAGTGAGTGCCTGATAGCCCTGCTCGACGCTGAGTCCGGCGGTTGGGCTGTCGAAGTACAAGTAAGCATCCGGCGAATTGCTGAAGGGTGTCCAGGCATACTCGCCATCGACCATCATGGCCATGAATTGGTTATGCTCTTGTGCAGTTGAGGCCGAATAAAATTCATCGATCTCTAAGTATGCGCGTGGAAAAAATAGTTCTCCAACACGGTAAGCATGGTTTTTCATGAAGTACCAATTCAGGGCCTCCACTGTTTTTTGATGGTCTCCCTTGTAAACTGGGAGGACTCCCACCCAGATTTCCCAATCCATTTCGCCTTCGTGGATGTCGAACGAAAAGGGATGGCCGCCTGGGGAAACGTATTCGGCAGAATTCGAAAAAATCCCATCCAGGTCAGCATAATACTGGAAACTGATCACTTCTTGTTCGCTGGTTGGGATATCGGGGTTGGTGTATGTTTTCCGAAACCATTGGTAAGCGTGAGGGAAATCTCCGATCAAATAAACCCCCGTTAATCGCTGCTGAGTGAAGTTGTAGATTTCGATCAATTTTGTACGAACATCATAGGGATTGGCGAAAGCCTTGTTGAGCTCCAAAACCTGGTACCCGGCCTGACAAAGATCGCTCTCGAATTGATTGAGCCCCTCACGAATATCCCCTGCGAGATTAGGATCGATGAGTAATACCAGGGCAGAATTGCCAGTGGCGCAAATCTCTCGCAGCCCTTGGGCTTCTTGTTGGAGTTGAGTTGTTGATTCAGGCGATTGGGTGGGAGATACTGTTTCTGGAGTTGTTACCTGCACGATTGGGGCCGATGTAGAAGTGGCCTCTGGTTGGATCGGCATTGCCGTCGGGAGGTCTGCTGAACGAGGCAAATTGCAGGCCATGATCGCGAAGAATAATGCTAATGGCAGGGTACTTATTCTCGTTTTCATGGAGCGATCCTTCGCATTGAGTCGGGCATTGGTTAGATTCTTTTGAGAGAGCTGGAATTTTAATATATTCTGATTTTGCCCATCATAACTGACGATTACTATACGCGATCATTAAAGTTTTCACAATAGTACCATCAACCTCTTTGCTAATCTGTAAGGTGTACGGTATACTCTTACGCCTATGTCCGAGATGTATTTTCCCCAGCTTGGATTGTTTGAATTTGAGAAAACTGTCACCGGAACCGCAGAGCTCTTCCCTGCGGTTTGGCGCGCATTGGAGGGATTAGCCTCACCAGAGGCGTCGGACCGCAATCGTAGCCTTGATGAATTGCTGGCGATGGATGCGCCAAGACTATCCCCGCTGGTTGCTTATATGTTGGCGACTCGACTGGTTGACCCCAATTTGAAATTTAGAAAGCGGGTCATCGAAGTCCTTGGGGATATCATATCGAATGGAAATGGGGAGAAATTGCCCTTAGAGGTAAGGCGGCATTTGAAAGGTCATTGTACGGTGATTGGCCGTGGAACCGTAATGGCCATGCTTGAAGTCGCAAAAGTCGATCCTTCTGTGGAATCCCAAATTGCAGCCATTTTCAATTTGTGTTCGCATTCTGGGGCGATCCTGACTGAACTCATGGCTGATCGGCGTGTTCCTGTGCTTCTACGACAGCAGGCGATTCAATTCATTGGCCGGGTTGGCTTTGTGGAAGCGATCCCCCATCTCGAGCGTCTGGCGGAGCGCTTGATCTCCCGGACGAATGGTCAAAAGCGCATGTCTTTCGCGCCCCCCAGTGAACCTGATGAATCTACCTTGTTGACTGGCGTGCAGACAGCCCTGACATTGTTGCAAGAGCCATAAACCTCGTTAGACAATAAAACAGAACCGGGTGCGAAGCACCCGGTTCTGTTTTATTGTCTAACGTCTTCCAGGTTAGAGTGGCTTCTTGCAGTCTGGGCAAATTGACTCTGTGCGCCGCACCACGAAGCCACAATTTGAGCAGGTGGTAGGCTGCGCATTCCCCAAGGGGGCACCACAAGCGATGCAACTTGGCTCCCCGATGGGATTGGCGGTGTCACAATAATCACAGACCAGACGCCGAAGACGCTCGGATAATTCCAAGGATGCCCCCGCGGCGCGGGCGATCTTTTCGATCACTTCCCAGGCGCGGTCATCTAATTGCAAGCTCTCGATGTCTTGAGCGATGTCGTCCAGACGACCAAGCAGGCTGAAAGGATTGCGAATGGCGGCTAAAGCCGTCGTCCCCAGGCTGGCAGCAACACCGAACATGGATTGGTCTCCCATCTGAATGGCGACTCCATCTTCAACGCGCTCGATTGCCACAGTCAGCCCCGTTTGCCCTCCCGATTGGCGGTACGAGCGAGTGGCGATCTGAACGATCAGGCCATCTGGGGTTTTCGTGTAGCCAGCCTGCAAATTGCCATGATTGAATTCTGCGATGAGTGCCTTGGCAAAGGCGCTGGGTTTGATATCACCATGGAAGATTTTTTTCTTCATACTGAAATTATATCAAGAACTTGGCGTGCAGAGCCCCCAGACAATTTCGGGAGCAACTCCCGAAATCTTCGAATGGTGGGTTAATCTTTGATAATGTCCTAAATTGACTGAACAGAATGTAGGGAGTGTGGTATAAAACGCATTGGAATTTAGCGAATGGATAGATTTAATTTATGAGATTTACAGCGAGTAAATTCATGTTTTGGTTGGCGATCGGCTTTTTTGGATTGCTTGCCATACAGATATCAGTGGCCTCGGCTACAGCCCCCAGCGATGGTTTGGCACAACAGCCCACTGTGGCGATCCCCACAGTCACGGGAACACCCACCGGACCGATTGCAATTGTCTACTCAGACCCTGAGGAGCAGATCAATGTTCGTTTGGGTCCAGGCACCGATTACCCTCGCGTGGGCGTCCTGCTAAACCGTCAGGAAGCGCCCGCCTTGGGTCGTACACCTGCGGGGGATTGGGTCCAGATCATCTATGCCGGAGTAGAGGAGGGTGTAGCCTGGGTCTATGCTCCCCTAGTCCGCATCCTGGGGGACGAGCTTCCCATCGTCGAACCACCACCCACACCCACCCCGCTGGTTACGCCCACCATCGACCCAACCTTGGCATCGCAGTTCGTGGTGCAGATTCCGGCCACACGCATGCCAACTCTGACGCCACCGCCACCACTGGTCGTTCCCACTTATTCTCCTCAGCAGAGCACCACCGCCACTGGCGGTGTGCCGATCGGCTTTGTGATCATTGGTTTAGGCTTGCTCGGAGTTTTGGGATTGATCATCTCGTTCTTGCGACAGCGATAACGAATCAAACATGAGTTACCCCCAATAAAACAAAAAAGGCCGGGCGAACCGGCCTTATTCTTTTAATCAGAGATTGACTAGCAACTAGCGCAGCCGCCCCCATTGCCAGCAGCGCCTTCCTCGGTGCGGAAGGAGCTTCCACAACCACAGGCGGCCATGGCATTAGGGTTTTCGACTTTGAATCCGCTGCCCATTACATCTTCGACGTAATCGACTACCGAACCTGTCAGATACTGGATAGATACCTCGTCAACGACGACATCTACGCCGTTTGAAGCCATCACCGTATCCTGTTCACGGAAATTATTCTCTAACGCCATCCCATACTGGAAACCCGAACAGCCGCCACCCTGGACGAAGACTCGCAAGGCGTAGCCTTCCAGCTCGCGCTTGGCGAACAGATCGCGCACGGCTTCGGCAGCAGCGGGGGTCAGTGAGATCACATCAACTTTCGTCGTCTCTTGCAACACGGTGTCAGTCATAATGTCAACAACCTCTCAATCCTCTTGGATGCACCTAAATTTGATAAAGTCTATCATAATTAGATTTCAGAGTCAATGAAGCGCCCTGCATTTTGGATAAGAGTTTCGTTAACAAAAATCTGCTCAGTTTAACTTATTGTAAAGTAATCAAAACAAAATTTGACCAAGGATTACCGCGGCCAGGGTGACGGTGATATTGTCCACATCCTTGATGGGCAAGGATTCGACCAGGGTTCCTACAAGAGCGATGATCGTTAATGGAATCAAATAGATGTTGAAAGGAGCAGCGAAGACCCCAGATTCGACATAAACCCATAGGATGAATGCTGCAAACACCCAACCGCCCAGCAGCATTCCCAGCGACCCAATCCAGGATTTCTCTGAGGTCCAAGGGAGCTTGGTCTGCCCCCAGCGCCGGCCGAAAACATCCGCCAGCCCGTCGCCGCCGCACATCAACATCAGGCCGACCATACCGATGGGTGAGTCCTTCCAATAGATCAAGGTCAACACCACAAAGACAATGCCATAGAACAACGGTCCGCGTAAGATCTCGCGCCGGTCTCCGGTGCGGGACATGGCCTGTACGGCGGCTTCATCTTTCATGATCCCCAACCCAACCAGGGCAAATTGTGCTGTAATGGTCAAGGGTACCAGCGCGGCCAGATAGCGGGCTGAGGGTGCATCGTTAAAGAGCAACCAGCACAGCACGAAGATTGGCCCGGTGCCCATGTGGATGATCTTGCGGCTGAGATGACTGTCAATCCAACCACGATGAGCTGCGAAATCGTTCAGCCGCAGCCAGATCAATGCCGAAGCGAAAGTGATGATTAGTGCAAGGAAATTATTTGATAACATTTTTAGCCTCAGAGAACACAGAGATTATAGAGAAATTCTTTTTACACCATCGACCAGTCTGCGTTCGCCAAAATTAATCAGCAGTGCACGTTTTAGGCCTGTGGCTTTCAGATATGACAAAGTTTGAGCCATGGCTACATCGGGAAGTTTTGATACAGCTTTCAATTCAACGATGACTTCATCTTCAACAAGGATGTCAATTCTCTGGCCTTTGATCACATTGCCTTTATAGATGACATCAATTTCAACCTGGCATTCGAACTTGATCCCTCTTAGATCAAATTCAATG
>CAYWIC010000058.1:0-28602 GCA_964458115.1 uncultured Anaerolineales bacterium
TTACCGATGAGGATCATTTTTGTTCATTTGTCAAGGAACTTTGAGAACGCCATAAAGGGGGTGGGGTTCGATGGTATAATTTTTTCCGCTTCCTACTCTTATTGAATTGCAACTGCTCAACCACTGAGTGGATTCCCCGAAAAAGGGTGTGCGCAGGGTTACACCCCTGTGCACACCCTTTTTCGGGAGCGTCTCACCTTGTTGGGAGCGAAAAAACCCTCATTATTTTTATACGGAGTTAGGTTATGTCCGGTCATTCAAAATGGTCCACAATAAAACATAAAAAAGCTGCTACCGATGCCAAGCGCGGGAAGATATTCACTCGGTTGGCTAGGGAGATCGTTGTCGCTGCCAGAAAGGGGGGCGGAGATCCCGAAATGAATACCGCTCTGGCGCTGGCGATTTCGCGTGCCAAAGGGGCCAATATGCCCAAAGACAACATCGAGCGCGCTATCAAAAAAGGCACCGGTGAAGACAAGAGCGGAGAAACCTTCGAAGAAGTCATGTACGAAGGCTATGGCCCACATGGCGTTGCCCTGATGATCGAATGTGCAACAGATAACCGCCGCCGCACCGTTGCAGATTTGCGCCACATACTAACCAGCAGCGGCGGCAGCCTGGGCGAAGGTGGCTCGGTGGCCTGGCAATTCACCCAGTCTGCTTATTTCGTCATTCCGGCCGAGGGATGCGATGAAGAAGAGATCTTTGAGCTAGCCGTCATGGGTGGGGCGGATGACGTTGTTGAGGATGGCGGAATCATTGAGATCATTGGCGAGATTTCGTCATTCAAATCGATCCACGATCAATTGAACGGTGCGGGTATCCAGACCAATGATGCGGGCTTGCGCATGATTCCTAATCAGGAGATGGATTTGGTCGTTGATGAAACCGTCAAAGTGATGAAAGTGATCGAGCGGTTGGAAGACCTGGATGATGTTCAAAATGTGTATTCGAATCTGAATATCACTGACGAAGCCTTGGTACAGTACGGGGATTGATAACCTTTTATGTTAGTTCTTGGGATTGATCCTGGAACGGCGACTACTGGGTATGGTTTAGTCCGTGAGGATAGAACGGGGACGCTCCACGTTGTGAAATTTGGGGTGATTCAGACTCCCCCAGGGGATGCTATGCCCCAGCGCCTTCGCCAGATATACTCTCGACTACAAGAGATTATTTCGCTGCACCAGCCAGATGCTGGGTCGGTGGAGAAATTATTTTTTCAGAGTAATGTTAAAACTGCCATTAGCGTTGGCCAGGCACGCGGCGTCAGCCTGCTAGCGCTGGCAGAGACCGAAATCCCTATCGCAGAGTACACGCCGCTGGAGATTAAACAGGCAGTCGTCGGGTACGGCAGCGCGGATAAGCAGCAAGTTCAGCATATGATCAAGGCTTTGCTCAACCTCGATGAAATCCCGAAACCCGATGATGCCGCAGATGCCTTAGCAGTCGCCATTTGTCATATACACAGTTATCGTATGGCGAATTTAGCCAAGTGAGGTGAGGTATGGAGCAAGCACAACTTTTCTTACGGTTTGGTGTAGCGATCGCAATTGGATTCATGATTGGCCTGCAGCGCGAGTTTGCAAAGCAAAAGAAAAAGAAGGAACTCGTAGCCGGAGAGCGCACCTTTGCATTGATGGGACTTGCTGGGGCATTAGCTGCCATGGCAGCAGACCACCTTGATTCAGCTCTGGCATTTTTTGGCGTCATTCTCTTAATGGGGGTTTTTATAGCCGTGGCATATTTTATCGATGCCTGGCGTGGTCATGTTGGTTTGACAACCGAAGTTGCCATGTTGGTCGCTGTCCTAATTGGGGCTTTGTGTTATTGGGGGTACCTGACACTGGCTGTTGCCGTTGGTATTGCTACAACGGCCTTGCTTTCTCTGAAAT
The DNA here is from genome assembly GCA_964458115.1 of uncultured Anaerolineales bacterium. Taxonomy (GTDB): domain Bacteria; phylum Chloroflexota; class Anaerolineae; order Anaerolineales; family UBA11858; genus NIOZ-UU35. The sequence continues at coordinate 1,896 of CAYWIC010000058.1, forward strand.
TCGAAACCGATAGATTTGTGAGCGCGCTCACCAAAGAGGATATCTACGCGGCTTTGCAGTTTGCTGTGATCACCGCTATAGTCCTGCCGGTATTGCCGAACGAGAGCTTTCTTCCCCCGCCTTTCGACGTTTTGAACCCTTTCAAGATCTGGCTGATGGTAGTCTTCATTTCTGGGATTAGCTTCGTAGGTTATGTGGCGAACAAAATTGTGGGTGCAGAACAGGGCATCGGCCTGACCGGATTTTTAGGCGGCTTAGTATCTTCCACTGCCGTAACACTCAGTTTCTCTGAGCGCAGCAATAAACAACCCGAGTTGTCTAAACCATTTGCTTTGGCTATTATGATAGCTTGGACGGTGATGTTCTCTCGTGTACTTATCGTAGTAGGAGTGTTGAGTAAATCCCTCTTGGGTATAGTCTGGATTCCTTTGGTGGCGGCGGGTGGTATCGGTCTGCTTTATGGGATATATCTGTTCATCTCCCAGCGATCAGCCGAAAAAGGCGATGTCAATGTTAATAATCCCTTTGATTTGAAATCAGCCATCCAATTTGGGTTGCTCTATGGAGTCGTGCTTTTGATTTCACGTGCCGCGCAAATGTACTTCGGGGATACTGGGATCATGATCTCCAGTATCCTCTCCGGAGTTGCAGATGTGGACGCCATCACACTTTCGATGGCTGAGCTCAGTAATACAGGTGGTCTCGATTTGAGCACAGCTGCTCGGGCAATCGTTGTGGCGACCATGTCCAACACGTTGGTCAAAGGTGGTATAGCGATAATGGGCGGCTCTAAAGTGCTACGCAGAGCATTATTGCCCGGGATCATTCTCATCATCGTCGTTGGTGTGGGCCTGACATTCCTTCTCTAGGACAACGGAACGAGCAAATGATTGCGACCATTTCTGGCCGAGTGACGGAAGTTCGATCAGATCAGCTGATCGTCGAAGTGGGGGGGATAGGGGTCTTTGTTTATGTCCCCGATCCATTGCGCGAAACCTTGCGTGCTGGTGAGACAGCGTCTCTGCACACATACCTGGTTGTCCGGGAAGATTCGCTTACGCTCTATGGTTTCGCTACGGTTGAAGAACGCGAATATTTCATCCTGCTGATCGGAGTCAATGGTGTAGGACCACGCATTGCTCTGGCAACTTTATCCGCGCTAAACCCCGCTACCATTCGCAGGGCTGTAGTTTCCGAGCAACCCGAGGTATTGACCCGCGTCCCTGGCATTGGGACCAAATCAGCCCAACGTATCTTATTGCATTTACAGGGCCGTATCGAGGCTCCCAGCGAATTGGAAGCCATGGCCGACTTTGCTGATACGGATACACAAGTTGTCGAGGCCTTAGTAGCCCTGGGGTACAGCGTGGTCGAAGCCCAGGCCGCCGTCCAGAGCATTCCTAAAGATGCACCTGATGATGTTGAGGAACGCATTCGGGTAGCCCTACAGTATTTTACGTAAGACGAATGACTCCAAAAAAGTATGTGTGCAGTGAGCGAAGCTCACTGCACACATACTTTTTTCGGAACAAACCAAACTTGGAGGAACATTTTGCTGGTAGAAGGAAAGATCACATTTATAGGCCCTGGAGTTATGGCTGAAGCGATGATCTCTGGGATTATCCGCTGCAAATACGCAATGCCAGACCAGATCATTGCCTCTGGAACGCGGCCTAATCGCGGCCAAGATCTACAGCAGCGCTATGGAATCACGTCCACAACAGATAACCTTGCTGCTGTTCAGGATGCGGATGCAGTAGTTTTATCGGTAAAACCGCAGCATCTGAAAACAGTACTTCCAGAATTGAACGGAAGAATCAAGCCCTCAGCACTGGTTTTGTCCATCATTGCAGGTGCAACCCTTGATCAGATCGCCAAAGGCTTGGGGCATCAGAATGTCGTGCGCTCGATGCCAAATACGCCTGCTCAAATTGGAGAGGGTATCACCGTGTGGACCGCGGCAGAGGTGGTTTCTGAACAGCAAAAAGTTCTCGCTCAGAACATCTTGTCTGCACTGGGGGAAGAGATCTTCCTAGACGAGGAGTATTACTTGGATATGGCTACCGCCCTTTCAGGTACGGGTCCGGCCTATGTCTTCTTGTTCATGGAGGCTATGGTCGATGCCGGGGTTCATTTAGGCTTTCCGCGCCGCATTGCTGAGCGATTGGTGGCACAAACAGTCAGGGGATCGGTGGATTACTATCAGAAGCACGATAATCCTGTCCATCTTGCGCGCTTGAGGAACCAAGTGACTTCTCCGGGTGGCACATCGGCTGCTGCGCTGTACTACCTCGAAAAAGCGGGCTTCCGTACGGCATTATCTCGCGCCATTTGGGCCGCTTATGAACGCTCATTAGCCTTGGGCAAAGGCTCGGATGCGCAAGCACCGGACGACTCATAGAAGGGTGCCCTGGACATCTTTTTCGGATGCCTTTTTCATCAAAAACTAGACAATATGTGCCCTTTCGGGTATCATTTGGCAGCTTGTTTAGAACTTCTTTTGACAAGCCGCTATTCTGTTTTTAAGGACCATTCATGGATGCAACCATCAAGTTGTTGAAGGAACTTACAGAAGCTCACGGCGTGCCCGGATATGAAGCCCCCATCCGGGCCGTATTACGAAAGCTTCTTGAGCCTTTGGGGACGTTAACTGAAGACAAACTTGGTAACCTGATTTGCGAAAAACAAGGCCGCGACAAAGAGCCCCGGGTGATGCTGGCAGGGCATATGGACGAGATTGGCTTCATGGTCAAGCACATCACCAAGGAAGGATTTCTTAAGTTCTTGCCATTAGGCGGCTGGTTCGACCAGGTGTTGCTAGGCCAGCGGGTGGTGGTTAAGACGCGCAAGGGGGACGTGGTGGGCGTGATCGGGGCCAAACCGCCACATATGCTGCCTGCCGATGAACGCAATAAAGTCGTCAAGAAGAAAGACATGTACATCGACGTTGGCGCTACTAGCAAAGAGCAGGTGGACGAGATTGGCGTCAGGGTGGGTGATCCTGTCATCCCACGCGCGGATTTTGTGTCCTTAGCCAGTGGCGATACGTTCATGTCGAAGGCCTTCGATGACCGTGTGGGCACCGCCTTGATCGTTTCAGCATTGGAACAACTTCAGGAACAGGACCACCCCAATACGATCATTGGAGCAGCCACCGTCCAAGAGGAGGTTGGTCTTCGAGGTGCGAAGACCAGCGCCTGGACCGCGGATCCCGATGTCGCCATTATCCTCGAAAGCGATATCGCCGGGGATGTGCCAGGGATCAAACCTGAAGAGTCATCAATCAAGTTAGGCGCAGGCCCCTCGATTTTGATGTACGATGCCCGGATGATCCCCAACCTTAAATTGCGCGATTTTCTTATTGATACTGCTGAGGAGTTGGAAATTCCAGTGCAGTTATCTTATGTCGAGGGCGGCGCGACCGATGGAGGCATGATCCATATCCACAAGACGGGCGTCCCCACAGTTGTGCTTTCAGTGGCCTCGCGCCACATCCATTCTGATAGTTCGATCATTCACCGCAACGATTACGAGAATGCGGTGAAATTGTTGGTGGCGCTACTCCAGCGAATGGATGCAGCCACTGTGAGAAGTTTTACAAATTAACACATCTACCCCGAAATGGAGTAATGCTCATTTCGGTGGTTGTGCAAGAAAACCTATTACCCGGAGGTAAAATGTCTGATCTGATTAAACAAATCACTACAGACCTTCAGCAGCAAATCGATAGTTTCCAGCCTGATTTGGAAGTTCGTGATATTGGTACGGTTCTGGAAGCCGGTGATGGCATCGCCCGTGCAACTGGCTTGTCAGACGTGCGCTCTCAAGAATTGGTTCAGTTCGAGAACGGGGTGTTGGGTATTGCCTTCAACCTGGAAAGGGAGAGCGTCGGTATCATCATCATGGGTGAGTACCTGGGAGTCCGGGAGGGGATGTCCGTGCGCTCCACAGGCCGCATCTCATCCGTGCCCGTAGGAAATGGCCTGGTCGGTCGCGTGGTCAATGCCCTGGGGCAGCCTATCGACGGTAAAGGCCCCATCCAATTTGATGGATATCGTCCGATTGAACGCATCGCTCCTGGTGTTGTTCAGCGCCAGGATGTGGATACCCCTGTAGAAACAGGGATCAAGGCGATTGACTCGATGATCCCGATTGGGCGTGGCCAGCGTGAGTTGATCATTGGTGACCGTCAGACTGGAAAAACCGCCATCGCACTGGACACAATCATCAACCAGAAGGGCAAAGACCTGATTTGTATCTACGTCGCCATCGGCCAGAAAAAGGCTGCCGTTGCTCGAACGGTAGCAATCCTGGAACGATTTGGCGCTATGGATCACACCATCGTGGTGATTGCTTCCGCTGAAGAACCTGCTGCTCTGCAATATATTGCCCCCTATGCCGGGTGCGCCATGGGCGAGGAATTTTTAGAAACTGGCCGGGATGCCCTGGTGATCTACGATGATCTTTCCAAACACGCCTGGGCTTATCGACAGGTTTCATTGCTACTGCGACGCCCCCCTGGGCGCGAAGCCTATCCGGGTGACGTTTTCTATCTGCACTCCCGCTTGTTAGAGCGCGCTGCTCGTACTGCCGATCAATTTGTGATCGTTAGTAAAGATTTCTCTGAGCCACTGGCGAGCGCGTCCGATGCCGTCGATGGCGTTGTCTATGATGGTCCGCTATCCAAGCACGAAGCAGACGAGGCCCTTAAAGAGATGGATGCCCCCGATGACCACAAGCTGGTGAAGGTCAAGGGGACGGGCGGCTCGCTTACGGCGCTGCCCATCATCGAGACCTTACTCGGTGATGTCTCGGCGTATGTGCCCACAAACGTGATCTCAATTACCGATGGCCAGATCTATCTGGAGAATAACCTTTTTTACGCAGGTATTCGCCCGGCGGTAAATGTGGGTCTCTCGGTTTCCCGCGTTGGTGGCGATGCCCAAACCAAGGCTATGAAGCAAGTCGCCGGCCGTTTGCGCCTCGATATGGCTTCGTTCCGTGAGCTGGCTGCTTTCGCTCAATTTGGTTCCGATCTGGACGCTGCCACCCAATCCCGCCTAAACCGAGGTCAGCGTTTGCAAGAAATCCTCAAGCAACCTCAGTACGAGCCAGTCTCCTTGTCGAACCAGGTGATGACTATTTATGCTGGTACGAATGGGTTTGCGGATGACGTGCCCTTGGATCGAATGCGAGAATGGGAGGAGGCCCTCGTCCGTTATCTGGAAACTTCTCATTCTGAGATCGGACGCGAAATCGAAGAAGACGGCCGACTTACCGATGATGCAGAGGAAAAGCTGCGCGCTGCGCTGGATAGTTTCCGCTCAACCTGGAGATAATTGAAGCATGGCCAATGCTCGAGAAGTACTCTTACGCATAAAAAGTGTCAAGAACATCGCTCAGGTCACGCGCGCTTTGCAGGCTGTCAGTGCCAGCAAAGTTCAAAAGGCTATGCAGGCCATGTATCGCACGCGACCTTATGCTACAAAGGCCTGGCAGGTACTCACGCATATCGCCGCACAACCTGGGAGAGCGAACTTACACCCTTTGTTGGTAGAACGTGACCAGGTGAAAAACACCCTGATTGTCCTGATCAGCGGTGATCGAGGTCTGGCAGGGGCTTATAATGCCAATATTGTACGCTTTGTGCTCAAGCAATTTGGGGATTACGAAGTGCCCACGCGCTATATCACCATTGGCCGTAAGGGACGCGATATGATGATCCGCCGTGGTCAAGATATCATGGCTGAGTTTAGCGATCTACCTGCTGCGCCTGAATTTGCCGATGTCTCCTCGATAGGACGTCTGGCAGTGGATGAGTTCTTGTCTGGGAATACCGATGAAGTTTATTTAGTGTATACAGACTTCGTCAACATGGTCAGACAAGACCCGGTAGTCAAGAAATTGCTGCCATTGGAAGTTGAGACTGGGGAAGGGCGTGTTCAAACATTTGATCCTGAACATACTGGTCCCGAGGCAACTTATACATATGAGCCTGGCCAGGAAAAAATCCTGGATGAAATCGTGCCGCGTTTCACCGCGTTGCAGGTTTACCAGGCAGTGATGGAATCGCTGGCCAGCGAACATGCCGCACGAATGGTGGCGATGAAGAACGCTACAGAAAATGCCACTGAGTTGAGTGAAGCCTTGCAGCTTGAATATAACAAGGCTCGCCAGCAGACCATCACCAGTGAAATGTTAGATATTGCCGGCGGCGCAGAAGCCCTGGCACAGAGTTCGTAAACAGTTACCAGAAAGCAGTGGGCAGTTTGAGTTTCTCACGACTAACCACTGCTCACTGAAAATGGAGGTACGCATGGCAAAGGCGAAAGGCCGAGTAATCCAAATCCAAGGTGGTGTTGTAGATGTGGAGTTCCCCGCAGGTGAGCTTCCCGATGTCTATGAAGCGCTAGAGATCCCCCAAAATGGCGGTGATCCCCAAGTATTAGAGGTGCAAAAACACTTGGGAGACAACTGGGTTCGTTGCGTTGCAATGGATACGACTGATGGTCTCCAAAGAGGTGTAGATGTTTATGGAACGGGAGCCCCCATCAAAGTTCCAGTGGGTCCAACTACCCTGGGGAGAGTTTTTAACGTTTTGGGACGACCCGTAGATGGTGGTGATCCTGTCGATGCTGATCTCTATTACCCCATCCACCGTCTAGCCCCTCCCTTCGAGGATCAATCCACCCGTGTGGAAGTCTTCGAGACAGGCGTTAAGGTGATCGACTTGATCGCACCGTTCACCAAAGGTGGCAAGACAGGCATCTTCGGTGGTGCAGGCGTTGGAAAAACCATCATCATCATGGAGCTGATCCGTTCCGTAGCCATGGAGCACGAAGGTAATTCGGTCTTCGCTGGAGTAGGTGAGCGCACGCGTGAAGGCACCCAGCTCTACCGCGAGATGATCGAGTCCGGCGTGATGAAGGATACCGTCATGGTTTACGGTCAGATGAACGAGCCTCCCGGAGTGCGTTTGCGCGTTGCCCTGAGCGCCCTCTCTATGGCCGAGTATTTCCGTGACCAGGGCCGTGATGTGCTCCTGTTCATCGACAATATCTTCCGCTTCAGCATGTCTGGTTCGGAAGTATCGGCGCTGCTTGGGCGTATGCCGTCTGCTGTCGGTTACCAGCCCACCCTGGCAACAGAGATGGGTGAGCTACAGGAACGCATTACCTCAACCCGTAAAGGTTCGATCACTTCGATGCAGGCAGTGTACGTCCCCGCAGACGACTATTCTGACCCCGCCCCTGTGGCGACCTTCACCCACCTGGACGCGACCATTGCTCTCGAGCGCTCCATTGTTGAGAAAGGTATCTATCCCGCGGTTGATCCCTTGGCCTCGACATCCCGTATTTTGGACCCGCAAATTGTCGGTGAGGAACATTATCAGACCGCACGTGAGGTCCAACAGGTATTGCAGCGCTACAAAGATTTGCAGGATATCATCGCCATCCTGGGTATCGATGAGTTGAGTGAAGATGATAAACTGATCGTCTCCCGTGCTCGCAAAGTTGAGCGCTTCTTCTCACAGCCCATGTATGTTGCCGAGCAATTTACCAATATTCCAGGCAAGTATGTTCCCATCCGCGAAACCGTGCGTGGCTTCCGGGAAATTTTGGACGGAAAGCACGACGATGTCCCCGAGGATGCCTTTATGATGGCAGGTTCCATCGAAGATGTCCTCGAAAATGCCAAAGAGTTAGTGTAATATGCCTATTCGTTGTGAGATAGTTTCTCAAGATCGTATGATCTTCGAAGGTGATGCCGATACCGTGGTTTTACCCGGTTCAGAAGGCGAGATGGGTATTTTGCCCAATCACTCCCCGCTGCTATCCACGCTTGACTTCGGTGTTATTCGGGTTCGATACCAGGGGACCGAGGAAGCCTTCACTGTCGCTGGCGGTGTAGTCGAGGTTCAGCCTGATATCGTCACAGTGCTTGCAGACCGGGCAGAGAATGTGCGAGAGATCGATATCTCCCGCGCGGAGGCTGCCCGGGAGCGCGCCGAAAAATATCTGGAGGAAGGCCCGCCTCCTGATTCCGATGCCTATCTGCGCTTAGAGGCTGCTTTGCGTCGCTCCAAGTTAAGACTGGATGCTGTGCGTCGCTATCGCGGTCGAGGTAGCCATCGCCCAGATGTGCCCGTGGTGCTGGAAGACGAATAATAAATGGCTGTATTTTCGAAAGACCTGGGGATTGATTTAGGTACTATCCGGACGAGAATTTCCGAGGATGGGCAGGTTATTCTGCAGGAACCCACGGTGGTAGCAATTGCCGTCGACGAGTTGAAGATCGTCTCCCTTGGACAGGAAGCCCAGGATATGTATGGGCGGGTTCCTGAAACTTTAGAGGTGGCCTACCCCCTGCTGAACGGTGTCATCGCTGATTATGAGGTCACTGAGAAACTGCTCGAGTATCTGATCAAAAAGGTCAGCAGCCCGATGCGCGTTTTTCGCCCTCGAGTGATGATGTCGGTTCCCTACGGCGTTACCAGCGTCGAGCGACGCGCGGTTCACGAGGCCGCCCTTGAGGCTATCAAGCGGGATGTTTTCCTGATTCAGCAGCCTATGGCCGCTGCTTTGGGTGTAGATTTACCTTTCCATACTCCAACTGGCAATATGATTATCTGTTTAGGGGGCGGAGCCAGCCAGGCGGGAGTCCTGGCCATGTATGGCATTGTCTCCGCCGAGACGGTGAGGACCGGCGGTTTGCAATTAGACGATGCCATCATGACGTATATCCGCCGTAAATACGGCTTGATCGTCGCCCAGCCGACCGCAGAGCGTATCAAAATCGAAATCGGTGCCGCAGTACCCCAGGATGAGGAAATGAGTATCGAATTTCAGGGACAGGACTCGGTGACGGGTTTACCACGACCGCTAACCCTGACAACGGGCGAAGTGGTTGAAGCGCTCCAAGAGCCATTGAGCCAGATCGTCGAGGCGGCGCGCAGGGTCCTGGAGAAAACCCCTCCCGAACTGGTCTCCGATATTATCGATCGCGGTATCGCGCTGTGTGGCGGGGGAGCCCTGTTAAGGGGTGTTGATAAGTTGCTGACCAAAGAACTTGGTGTCCCGGCATACCTGGTCGATAACCCCACCAGTTGCGTTGCAGAAGGTGCTTCTCTTTCGCTCCAACCGGGTGTTTACGCGAAAATAAAACGCAATCTCCCCCCCGTCTAATTCTGATTCAATAAAAAAACAGCCTTGATCGTGCGAAATACGACCAAGGCTGTTTTTAAATATCTGTATTACTTATTTCAAATAATAAGACATCTTCTGTAAGTGCGTCGCAGGGTCTATATACTCCACTCGTACGCCTTCGGGGACAATAATCTGGATTGGGGCATAATTGAGGATCGCTTTGATACCTGCCTCGACCAGTTGATCGGTCACCTCTTGGGCATGGTCAGCAGGTGTGGCCACCATGGCGACTTTGATATCTGCTTTGTGAATGAATTCGCCTAGATCGGAAAGATCCTGTACTACCAAGGCCCCCATTTTCTTACCGACTTTCATAGGGTCGTTGTCGAAGATCATTGTGGCCTCGAAACCTCGATCGCGGAATCCCTGGTAGTGGGCCAGCGCGCTACCGACATCACCTGCTCCAACGATGGCCATATTCCAAACCACATCCAGGTTCAATATCCGTCGTAGTTGACCACTAAGATACTTGATATTATACCCAGTACCTTGTTTACCAAATTCGCCAAATTGGGAGAGGTCTTTACGAATTTGAGCAGCCGAGACACCCAGACGCTCGCCTAGATCCTGTGATGATGTCACTCTTTGACCTTCCTGCGCCATTCTCTGGATAGCTCTTAGATAAATAGGTAATCGTCCAATAACGATGCCAGGAATGTCATGTTTTGCCATATTTGTGCTCCTTACAGATTTTATCTACCAGATGATCTAAGAAAATGTGGGGTGCTTCACAAGCGTGATAATTATAGCACAAGCAGATGAAAAATACCCCCAATGGTATAATAATTCTCAATATAATCGAATTAGCGTGATACATGGCTACTGTCATAGTAAAAATAAAGCCAGAGCATAAGGGGTGTTAGGAGTGCTTCCTACTCCTAACACCCCTTATGCTCGGAAATTGATGTAAGTGTGACATTATTGAAATAATGGTCGCCCGGATAGTGCAAGCAAAACAATCGCTCCCATATTTGAGAAAGCTCAATATTGACAGAAAATTATGTTCATTGATGAAATCAAGATTCATGTAAGTTCCGGTCGCGGTGGCGCTGGAATAGTTCATTTTCGCCGTGAAAAATATGTGCCTTTCGGCGGCCCAGATGGTGGCGATGGGGGTCGCGGAGGTGACGTAATATTTCAAGTGGAACCCAGACTCAATACGTTGTTTGCCTTCCGTCGCAGGCACAAATACAATGCTCAGAACGGTTTCAGAGGTGGTGGCAATAACCAGACTGGGAAATCAGGCGAGGACCTTGTATTGCAAGTTCCGCCTGGCACTTTGATCTATGATGACGATACGGATGAACTGCTTGGCGATCTCACCGAGCCCGGACAAACCCTGATAGCCAATAAGGGCGGACGCGGGGGTCGCGGTAATGCTCGTTTTGCAACCTCGACAAATAAGGCGCCGCGCATTGCTGAAAAAGGCGAGCCGCCCTCCGAGCGCAATCTGCGGTTGGAATTGAAGCTGATCGCGGATGTTGGCCTGGTCGGCGTGCCCAATGCTGGGAAATCGACCCTGTTGGCCTCGGTTACCAATGCCAAACCGAAGATTGCACCCTATCCTTTTACCACCTTGCAGCCTAATTTGGGTGTGGTCCAATTGGATGTCGAGACAACCCTTGTCTTAGCCGATATCCCCGGGTTGATCGAAGGTGCTCATCAGGGTGTGGGTTTGGGGCATGAATTTTTGCGACATATCCAACGCACACGGGTTTTGATTCATTTGTTAGATGGTCTCGCCTTAGATCCGTTGCTGGATTTCGCTCAGATCAATAGCGAACTGGCTTTGTTCGATCCAAAGCTGGCTGAGAAACCCCAAGTTGTGGTCTTCAATAAGATGGATTTACCTGAAGTCCAAGAGCAGTGGCCTGATATTCAAGTTGAACTGGAAAAGCGCGGTTATGAAGCTTATGCCATCTCGGCAGTTGCAGGTACAGGTGTGAGACAAGTGCTCTACCGCGCCAAACAATTGCTTGATGAGCTGCCCCCAGAGCCAGAACCTGAGGCCGAAGAATTGCCAGTCTACCGACCAGAGAGCGATCCGCGCGAATTCACAGTGGAGCGCGTCTCTGAGGGATATCTTGTCACGGGCGAGTCTATCGAGCGCGCCGCGGCGATGACTTACTGGGAATACGGCCAGTCCGTTCGACGCTTTCAGCGCATCATGCAAACACTGGGGATTGAGGATGCCCTGCTCAAAGAAGGGGTTCAGGTAGGGGATACAGTTTTCATTGGAGAGTATGAATTGGAATGGGCGGAATAATTGCTGGTTGGATAGTTTGATGGTTTGATAGTATTATCAGAAATGACCTAATCAACTACCCAACTACCGAACTACCCAAATATGAAACTAGGCATCTTTGGTGGTACCTTCGACCCTCCCCACAACGCTCACCTGGCCCTGGCTAAGCAGACCCTTTTACAGCTTGACCTCGACCGGGTTTTGTGGGTGCTGACCTCTGATCCACCGCACAAGCAAGGGCAGTCGATTACGCCGGTGGAGCATCGCCTAGAAATGCTGTCAGCAGCGTTGGCAGATCGGGCCCAATTCGAACTCTCATGTGTCGATATAGACCGGCCACCACCCCATTATGCTGTGGATACTGTGCGAATACTTCGGGAAGATTTTCCCTCCGCGAAGCTGATTTATCTCCTAGGAGGCGACTCATTACGGGATCTGCCCACTTGGCACACCCCCGCGGAATTTGTGTCCGCCTGTGATGGAATCGCGGTGGTACGCCGTCCAGATGCTGATATCAATCTCGAAGATTTGGAAACCTTCATTCCGGGAATCACGCCCAAAGTACAGTTTGTCGAAGCGCCACTACTTGAAATCGCGGCCTCCCAAATCCGGCAGCGCATTCGCCAGGGGGATTCAGTGCGCGCTGATCTTCCTCCAGAAGTTTATCGAATTATCCAAATTCGGAAACTCTATCGCTCTCAATGACCCTAATTCTCGACGCGCTTTTCATGCTGTGGGTTTTGGACACCTGATGGTGGGTGTGCTAAACGGGTATCGAAAATTCCTTTAGGCTATCGATCTAATTGAAGTGCAAACCATGTGTAGAAATATTAGAACACTCTATAATTTTGACCCTCCAGCAACAGAGGAGGAGATCCGTGCCGCGGCCTTGCAATACGTGCGCAAGATCAGTGGATTCACCAAGCCCTCCAAAGCAAATCTACTGGCATTCGATGAGGCGGTTGAGGCGATTACTGTAGTTTCCAGTAATCTGCTCGTTTCGTTGGAAACCAAGGCGCCGCCGAAGGATCGTGCTGTCGAGCGCGCTAAGGCAAAAGCCAGGTCAGCAAAGCGGTTCTCTGAGTAACCGAAAGAAGATAGCAAGGGCGCTTTGCACCCTTGCTATCTTCTTTCGGCGATTCCCTATGAAGTTGAGTATATCGAAGTTGTGCGATTGACCATATTTCCGAGAGGAAGCATGACAGAGAAGCAATCATTCCGAGCAGAGATCGTAGATCCCGGGGGCGGGGGTGCCTTTGTGCGCGTTCCCTTCGATGTCGAAGATGTGTATGGCAAAAAACGCGTCAAGATCAAAGCGACCATCGATGGCGAGCCGTACCGCGGCACCCTGGTGCGCATGGGAGAGCCTTGCCATATCTTGATCGTGATCAAAGCCATCCGGGAGAAGATTGGCAAAACCTTCGGTGATGAAGTGGAAGTGATCCTGGAAGAAGACCTGGAACCGCGCCTGGTCGCAGTCCCTGATGACCTGAAGGAGAAGCTGGCTGCAACCCCCCAGGCCAAAGACTTCTATGAGAAATTATCCTATACGAATCAGAGAGAATATGTCACATGGATCAACGACGCGAAACGTGAAGAAACCCGCCTTAGGCGGATCGCCAAAATGATTGAGATGCTGGAGGAGGGCAAAAAGGGGCGCTAACAATTATCCAGACCTTCACTGGCCATATGCCCGCCTGCTCGTAGAGCCGCATAGCGTGGCGCGCTCAGGATGACATTCACAAGATAAATGCTTACACGTGGGGGTAGTCCTCACACCTTTTGATTATTCTTACGTTACCATCGGAGTCACTGCATTCACCCTTTTTGCTTGGGACAAAATGCGTCGCCATTCCCACTTGCCGATGGTTGCCTCGTATACATCACCATTAGAGAGCACAGCCAGTAGGGTGGATGTGAATTCAACCTGTTTAAAGCGTTCGACCATCGTGCGCGGCCATGGAATCTCCAATCCCAAGGTTATTGAGGACCAATGCCTTCCATGATCCTGTGATTCCAAGATAGTGCCCTGGCGGTCGACGCCTCGGGCAGGGCCAATCACCATATGTGCGGGATCAAGAGGGTCGAGCCAGACAGCTCTTGTGTAGCCAAAATTATTGATCTGATCCCAATGATTTCCACCATCATTTGAGCGATACAAACCAGCGTTGGTGGCCGCCATCACCAGATCAGGAGATGTGGGATGAACTTCCACGGAATGCACATCGGCATGGATTATCCCCTCAGATGGCTTCTGAAAGCGAGGTTGACCATTACTACCGGCGGCCAAAGCCCAGGATAGCCCTCCGTCATCAGAGCGCAACACGCCCCCGACTTCTACAGCCGCATAGCCACGCTGGCCAAGAAAAGCAAACCCGCGCACGCAACCGGCTTCGGGAGAGTAGGGCAGCCACCACCCAAACCTATCACGTAACTCAGCAACTTCAGGGCAGGCGCGCCAAGTTTCACCACCATTTTGGGAAATGTAGATGCCTGCTGGCTCCGTGCCAGCGAACTCCAGATCGGATATTTGTGGATGAAAAGCCAGCCAGCGGATGTGTGGTAGGCTCAGCCCTTTGCTGGCAGAACGCCAGGATAGACCCAGATCATCGGATCGAAAGACACCCGCCTGAGTACCAGCTAGGATCACCCCTTCTCGGGCGATCAGGCTGGTGAGATGCTGGTCTGTCAAACTGCGATGGGTCTCAACCCAATTTTCCCCATCGTATTGCGCGGTGGACAAGCCAGTATTTGTGGCCAGGTAGAGAATATTTTTCATGGCAAGATCAAGTGGCTATCTCCGAACTCATGCCACAAATAACCCGCATCGATAGCCTCTCGATACGCGGATTGGATCAAGTCTTGACCGCCGATGGAGTAAAGCATTGCCAGATGGCTGGTGACAGGGTCGTGCAGCCCGGTCAGCAGCCCGTCAACAGCATGCACTCCCCGACCTGGATGGACGAATAACCGTGAGTATCCTTGTATAGGGCGGACCTTCTCACCGTCCCAGGCTGCTTCCAGCGCGCGAACGACTGTCGTGCCGACAGCAATGACCCGGTTTCCTCGCTCCCGAGTGGTGTTGACAGCGGATGCTGTTGCAATAGGGACTTCGAACGGTTCAGGGAACATGGGGTGCGATTCCACCTGCTCAGTTTCGACTTCAAGACTCGAGACGCCTGTGTGCAGCACCAATCCAGCCCATCGAACACCGTGCTGGCGTAGACTCTCCATGACACGCGGCGTGAAAGGACGCGCCGCCGAGGGCATCTCCGCGCTGCCCGGTGTTTTGGCAAACAAGGTTTGGTAACTCTGTAGTGGTTGGTTCTCCTCAACGTAGCCATAGCGGATCGGAGCTCCGAATTGGTCCATGGCATATCTCAAATCTCCCTCGAATTGGACAAACCACAAACGCGGGAGACCGGGGAAGGGTAAGACCAGCCGACCCACCATGCCCACAATCTGGATCTCATCGCCAGACTGCAGCGGCAAGGGCCCGGGGCGTTCAGAACTCCAGCGTGGCTCAGCCAACCAGGTGCCATTTCCAAAGTGGGTGCTCAAATTGAGGATGAACTCACCCAGCGCGCCGATTGCTGGGAGACTGGCTGGCAAGGTTGCGCTCTGGTTGACCACCAGGAGATCACCAGGGGCCAGGAAGGTATCCAGTTGATGGAATTTGGCATGAGTGTGCCCAGAGAGTGTGCTCACCAGCAGGCGCACTTCATCCCGTTCGATGCCGCGTTGCTCTGGGGGTTGTGCAGCTTGAAGATGAGAGGGGCGTTCGAAGATTAGGTCAGTCCTATTCATACTGGCACCACCCAGGTTTCTGTTTGTGCTTGAAAGCGTCGGCCATTGACTTGATCGTGATCTTGCCCGAGCAACCAGGCCCAGAAGGGCAGTGTGGCTTCCGGCAGTGGACGATCAGAGATGTCTTCGCCGGAGTAGGCGTCTTGGTGCATCTGGGTGCGCATATCACCAGGGTCAACGCTGACCACGGCAATACCCACATCACTTAGCTCATTAGCCAACGTCAAGGATAGCAGGTCCAGGGCAGCCTTGCTGGTGCCATAGCCTCCCCATCCAGGATAACCACCTACAGCGGCATCGCTGCTGATGTTGATGACGAGGCCAGCGCTTTCCACTAGCAAATGCTTTCCCACCTGGATCAACCCCAGGGGTGCCAGGAGATTGACACGAAAAACATCTTCTAGATCTTTCAATGGATATTTCTCCAACGGTGGCATCGGGGTTGGGCCTAAAATCGAGGCGTTGTTCACCAACAGATGCAGACCTCCCAGATCGGCGGCGGCTTGGATTAAATGTTCGCGATGGTCTGGGTCTGCGACGTCCCCAGGAAGCGCAATGACTTGAACCCCATACTCCGAGATCTGCATGGCTGTGTGATTCAGGGGCGCTTCTTGACGAGCAGTCAATACCAGGTCATAAGATTTGCCTGCCAGGAAATTGGCCATCACCTGACCCAATCCTCGGCTTGCTCCAGTAATTAATGCTACCTTTGACACAGTTTGCTCCTTTCTGATATCAACCTCAAAGATGTACGCCTTGAGATTGGAATTGAAGTGTAGGATTGGACATAGGATAGCAAAATTGCCCCACCAGCACATCGGGATATGGGTCAGAGTTATATTTGAACGAAAGGGAAGGGTTTGTCCTGTACCTACGTACAGGACAAAAAAACGAATTTGAATGGTATTCTCATTCAATTAGGAACGCATTCCTGCAATCTATTATCAGTTTCGCTTGTACACCCAAAGGGTATAATCGCTCCAGCATGGCTACATCATATAATGAATCACCAAAGAATCAAGAACTACAACGCCGTAACCAAGAGCTGTTGATATTGAATACTATCGCCCAGGCACTCAACCGCGAGGTGAACCTGGACCAGGCCCTGATGACGACTCTGGGACAGGTGGCTGATCTATTAGGTTTGCAGACTGGTTGGATTTGGTTATTGGACGAGGAGAGCGGCGAATCCTACCTGGCGGCATCTCAGAACCTACCTCCCGCTTTGGCCGATTTCCCCAAACGAATGGAAGGCAGTTGCTACTGCCTGGACACCTACAGGGCGGGCGATCTCGATGGTGTAGCCAATATCAATGTGATCACCTGTAGCCGCCTGCAATGGTTGCATGATGGTACTGACGGACTGCGCTATCATGCCAGCATCCCTCTGCAAGCCCATGACAAGCAATTGGGCGTGCTCAATGTAGCCAGTACCGATTGGCGTGAGCTCTCGGAAGATACTTTGCGCCTCCTGAACACCATTGGAGATTTGCTCAGTATCGCCATCGAACGCGCCTTCCTATTCGAGCACAGCATGCAGATGGGAGTGGTCGAAGAACGAAACCGGCTAGCACGCGAAATCCACGATACGCTAGCGCAAGGCTTGGCAGCTATCAGCCTGCAGTTAGAGACCGCCGATGAGCTATTAGACGATAATACGAATTTGCAGCAAGCCCGGCAAAGTTTGTCACTCGCGCTCGATCTGACCCGAGATAATCTGGATGAGGCGCGTCGCTCTGTGCTTGATCTGCGGGCAGCCTCTCTGCAAGGGCGTAGCCTGGCGGAAACCTTAGGCGATCTGGCAGATCAGTACCGGGCGCAATCACTAAAGCGCATAAAGGTCGAGATCACGGGGAGCCGACCACTCTCCCCGCGTCTCGAAGTGGGATTGTACCGCATCGCTCAAGAAGCCCTGAACAACGTCCTACAGCATGCCCAGGCCGATGCCGCAGTTGTCAGATTGGTGATAGTACCAGGACAGGTGCGTTTGAGCGTGGAAGATAACGGGCGCGGATTCGACTTGCAACAAATCCCCAAAGATCGCTTTGGGTTGATCGGTTTGAATGAGAGGGCCAAGCTTTTGGGTGGTCAACTTGAAGTGAGCAGCAAGCCTGAGGTTGGGACACAAATTATGGTGACAGTCCCTTTGGAGAGAACAATGCGCCCAGAGAAGGAATACGAGGGAAGTGACCCTGATGCCTGAAAGCTCGAAGACCATACGCATAATCGTGGCAGATGATCATCCGGTCGTGCGCGATGGCTTGACTGCTATGTTGGGCACCCAACCGGATTTCGAGGTAGTTGGACTGGCAGCAACTGGAATAGAAGTGGTTGATAAAGTCCGCAGCTTAAAGCCTGACATTGTGCTGCTCGATCTAGAGATGCCTGAGATGGACGGTGTGGAAGCGTTGGAGCATTTACGTTCCCAGCAGCCAGAAGTGGATGTGATTGTGTTCACGGCTTTCGATACCGACGAACGCATTCTCAGCGCTGTCAGGGCTGGTGCCAAAGGGTATCTGTTGAAGGGTACGCCGAGAGAAGAACTGTTTGAAGCCGTTCGAGTAGTAAGCGAGGGTGGATCGCTGCTGCAGCCCATGGTAGCTTCCCGCTTGATGGAGCATTTGAGTGCTGAGACGCGTCAAAGCTCGCACTCGCAAGAGAAGTTGACCGCACGTGAAGGGGAAGTGCTGAAGTTATTGGCGCAAGGGAAGACCAACCGAGAGATTGCTGCAGCGTTGGTGATCACAGAACGGACCGTCAAGTTTCATGTCAGCTCCATTTTAGGGAAACTTGGGGCAGGCAACCGCACAGAAGCAGTTGCCATCGCCGCCCAGCGCGGGTTGGTAGAGCTTTGATTCAGAAGCGTTTCTAGGGGATCAAGAGAGCATCGTCCGCAGCCATTTGAGATCTTTTTTGGTGGAAATCGCTTCTCCCATCTCGAAGGACTCGGCTTGTAGATAGGTCAGGAAATCTTGGAAGCAATCGATCAACGCGGCCTCCATCTGCTCATCGGGTTGAATTCCCTGCTCCCACCACCAATTTTGGATCGTCAATTGGCGCGTCTTCTTATCGAAAGTAGGGTCGAAGCGGGCTATGAAGATATTTCCATAGACTACCGGTAAGATGTAATAGCCATACTGCCGCTGGGCTTTGGGTTTGTACACTTCCCAGATGTACTCGAAATCAAATAGCCAGCCATTCATCTTTCGGTTCCACAGCAAGTTATCTAGGGGCGCCAGGATGGCAGCACCGGGAGCAGGTTGTTTGGCTTTGCCCACCGCCTCCAGCGTTGGCAGGTCTTCCTTGCGAATGTAGAAGACCTTATCAGGGATCTCTTCGATGGTGGTGGCGATCAAGTCACCTTTTTCCACCAGTTGCCCAATGATCTGTTTGCGTTGAGGGGTTTTGACATCGATGATACCATGCCAGTGCTCCCCGGCGTTGGGGAAGACCAGCCCCATGGCGCCGACCCGCCGCATTATGTGCCAATCCTGGTATTCTTCGTCACTCAAATTGGGTTCGGGCGCAGCCAGCAGATCCTTGGACATGAGTCTCTCGATTATATCGAAGTATCGGCGGTTGTTGACCCGATGGTGCACGCCTAGTTTCCCCATGGCAAATAAGCCTTCCAATCCTGCCCGAGAGGCTTTGGTCGGACCCCAAAACCAATCGGCTTTCTCGTACCCTTTGAAATCCAATGAACTCAGCGGACCTTTTTCCTCGATCTGGCTGAGGATGTCTGGAGCGACTTGCATGACGATCTCTTCAGGATGGCCATGGTACATGTTCATACGGGCTCGCTGGCGTGCAAAATAAGGCCAATCCTCGACAGATAAGATCGAAGCCATTTTGTCCCAGCCATCCAGTAATTTACGATCATCGTAGAGCAACTCATCCAGCATCCCCAGATTGAAATCCTTGACCCGCGCTTGCAGCACAATGTCGGGGTTGCGGCCGACGATGTTGATGGGGTCGAACTGGATGTTCCCGACGTGGCGGATAAACTGGCGCACACCCTCTTTACCTTTGAGCTGACGCGGCGGCCAGAGGTGGTGGTGTGCCATTACGAATCGTCGGGCCGTATGCTTGTCGATCGTGAGGGAAGGAGAACTCATAGTTTATCCTGTTGCGTATTGTGCTGAAAAGTAGAACTTCCGGTTTTCAGGAATTGCCATGGTAACGTTCCACATTTGGGGGTAAGGGGCGTGCTCTGCACGCCCCTTACCCCCAAATGTGATGGTTATCACGAGAGTTTCCAAGGAAGTCGAACTTTTCAATAAAGTTCGACTTCTACTTTGTTATTTAGATGTGCGCTCAACCAATTTTAACCAGCGGAAGGTCAGCGGCGCGCCAGCGGCTACCCAAAATCCCAGCAGACCATATCGGATGTAGCGGAAAACCTGTGGGATGAATTCTTCACCCGAGGGGAGGACCGCCTTTAAGCCAGCCCAAATCCCAATCGTGACCACCATTCCCAACAGATAGCGCAACATACGTTTCCACCACACCCCTTTGGGGTCGAATCCCCCACGCTGTTGTATCAGGACCAACCCCGAGGTCAGCCCGAAGAAGATCGCGGCAGCGGTGGTGATGCCGTCCCGGCTGAAAGGGTCCGGCGGAGTCCCTGCTCGGGTGGCTGTCTCGACCCAATCAGTGGGCAATGGCCAGTCGCTGGTCAGCCCAATCGCCAGATTGCCAATCAACAGGATGCCCAAAGAGATCAGCACAAATGCGACCAGTTGGCTTAGAACAGATTGACCTTTGACCCATTGCAAAACGGGCTCTTCCAGACGCATGAATCCCCACAGCAAGATCAGCCCCACACTCCAACCAACGAGCACGTCCACTGGGAAGTGCATCCCCAGGTAAAGCCGTGAGATGCCGATCATCATGGCCACCGCTATGGCCACGATCCAGCCCCAGCGCCTCTTCATAGAAAACGCCCAGGTACCCCACAGACTGACTGCATTTTGGGAGTGTCCTGAAGGGATGCCAAAGGATGTCTCCGAACTCATGGCCTGGACCTTTTCCGAAATCCAAAAGGGTCGCGGGGAATGGAAGACGACTTTCAACACCGCGTTGACTCCCGTGGTTACGACGAGCATCACGGCCAGTCGAGCGCCCATCAGGGTGTCGAAGCACCAGTAGATGGCAGGCATGATGGCCAGGTAGAATTCCTCGAAACCCAGGAAGGTGAAAAATTCCATGATCGGCTTGAGCCATTCGCCAAGGTTTTGCATAAATTGAATGATAACCATTGTTTCCTCCTTTAATTGATCGTGCTGTCACTAAGGCGCTCTCCAGATTTTTGGGGTGTCAAATGTGCCCTGCACGTCTGACACCCCAAAAATCTGTCAAATTCCAATGCTATTATATTATGCCTTAGTTGTACCTTCAGTTTGGACTGCAAATCTTGGTATGAAGAATGAACTGGCAACCAAAGAAACTGCTAGCATCGCCAGAGTCAGGGGATAGATAATCTCCGGATTCAAGTCATACAGGTAACCAGCCAGCGGTGCTGCCAGGATCAAGGCAGCACCAGAGACTGTTTCGACAACCCCATATGCCAGCCCCATATTCGCCAGCGCTACCAGTTCTCGCACTTGGGCAATCGCTAGAGAACGTGCCACCCGGTATCCACCCAAAAAGAAATATCCAAAGATGTACCAGGGCAAACCCAGTCCTTTCCACATCGCTCCCGCGAATAACGCAACGCTTATGTGACTGAATAAAAAGCCGCGCAAGGCTTGCATGCGCCCAATGACTAGATTCAGCACTACGTTTCCGAGACTGCCTGCAGCCAGGATGATGCCGATCTGGTCCAAATGGAGTTGGCGCTGGTTTTGCAGGAAGTTTGGCGTTAGTGGTTGGGCCAAATACATTGAGAAAATGGAGATGAAGATGATCGGTAAGAATCTCTGGTAGGTAGGATTCTTTAGGAGTTCAATACCACCTCTTGTCGAAGATCTGGGTTCGACGGGTTGGTGAGGTATATTGAAGATGATCAATGTGGAAATTACGAATATACCGGCAGAAAAGAGATAGGTTTTTCCCAATCCAAAATTATTCCCGATCCAACCGCCCAGGAGTGGGCCCAAGATGGCGCCTGCATTGAATGCTGCGGAAATCAACGTGATGGCACGCGCCACAGACCATTTGCCGCGCGCCGCCGTAGTATAGCTGTTCAATGGGGACATCACAAAGGCAGTAAATGAGTACAGGATCATGCCCAAGGTGAACGCGGGCAATGAGCGCGCCAGTGCCATAACCCAGGTGGCTGTCGATCCAAAAAGCCAGGCTGCCCACAACATCCTTCGGCGCCCAAAACGGTCGGCCAGGTGCCCGGCGGGAATGTGTACGATGGTCATCGCTGCCCCAACTACGCTCAAGATCGATCCGATTTCAATCGGTGAAGCGCCTAATTCTTCCAGATACAGGGGCTGAAAATAGATGAAAGCGCCTTCACCGATTCCCCAGGTGAATAGAGCGATGGCCACGAGTAATAAGTTCTTGTTCATTTATGTTCCACTTGTCTTCCAACCAGAATTCATATTTAACCGAAAATTAGGTGTGCGACGGGGGTTGCACCCTACGCACACCTAATTTTCGAGTGTTCTTTTTGATGGGTGAGTTGCCATTGTGATAATTGCAGCTATGGGTAGAGGAATCCGGCGAAGACTCCATCAGCCAGCGGCGCGGATTGGTTGGCACCCAGGCCAGGCGCCAGGGGTAGATTGGGATCGGGAGCCCATGCCACGACTAGCGGAGAGGCCAGAGAGGGTACGCTTATTTCCAACAAGAGCAGATGGTTTGCCAACCAGCCAACGGGTTTTATATACGAAGGGATTTCACCGCCAGCCAGGCCACTGAGACTTGGAAAATTGGAGTCGATGAATACGCCGCCATTCTTTGTGGCCACTCTCAACCGCATTTGAGCTTCCATGTTGTTGGGACCATTCGCTTCCAACCAGGACAAAAATTGGTTGTCTGGGGAAAAAGAAACCAATCCACCCCCCAGGTTGGTGCCCGGGTTGAAAGGGATGACTGACTCCTGGCAGGAGACCAGATCCCGAACCGTCAGGCTGGCACCTGGACCCCCAGGCTGTCCGCCAGCCCCTGCGATGTATGCAACCTTGGTTTGATCGGGGGAGAATCCTGCTAGGCGATCCGAGCCGGCCAGGAACTCAGTAACATTGCCATCGACAAATTTATAGTAATAGAGCCCATTGAAAGGTGGGAAGTTGATATTGCCGATACCCCACATGGATAGGGTGTACCACACGCCCTGAGCTATGCCCCCTTGAGAATGCACCGCCATTGGATAGATCACGAAACCATCCCCCTCGGAGCGGGTCAGAATGGGTTGGGCACCGTTGATGGCTTCTAGGTCTCCGGCGTAGAGGTAGCTAGCCCACCCCCCGGCAGCCTGGTCAGAAGCGTTCGTGCTGTAGGCGATGATCGATGAGCCCTCCCCGCCGGTCACAGTAATCAGGTTGGGTGCCAGAACCAGTTGGTTGGAGATGCCGGACTCACTGCGTTTCAACATACCGCCATTGTCTATGCTGAAATACACCACAGGGATATTGGCGATGCCCAATGACTGCCCCCCGCCGATATGGAGATGGTTGGGATCCATCCAGGTCATCCCTGAAGTTTGGACATTGCCCAGATTGGTCCCGATTGAATCATAGAAGACTACCGCCAGGGTGTTGATATTGGCCGCAAAGCCCACTGGCTGAGGGATCACCTGCTCACCAGGATGTGGGGCCAGACAAGTGGATGTCGTCGCCGTTGGCTCAGGGGTCGGTGGAATCTCTGTAGGCGCGGAAATTGGTTCGGCTGTGGGCTGTTCGGCTGGGATCTCTGTAGAACTCTCCTTGGCCGCGAAGGTGCCGGCAACGATCGTTTCCACCAGGCTTTGATCGAGGGTGACCGTTGGCGGCACGACGGTAGTGCTGCCGCAGGCAAGAGTTACGAACAAAAGAAGCGCAGCAATCGTTTGGATAAGCTTGTTTTTCATGGGAATCTACACCATCAAATAATCTTTGTGAGATGCCAATGGAATGATTCGCTGGAATATATGGGGGCGAAGCCCCCATATATTCCAGCGGTGCCTCCACGCGAAAAAAGAAAATTCAGGAACTGCTCACTCGATGTATGAACTCTCCCGCGGCTTTGAATACCTGTTCCCGTGCGGCATCGCGCGTCAGCACGTGGCCGCTGTTTTCGAACCACAACATGGATTTATCCTCACCACCTAATCTTTCACAAATTTTTGGCATATTCTCGGGATCGACGCCGCCATCTTGACGGGAGTGCATTAAGAGTACTGGCGCGTTGACCTGGGGGAGTCCAGCGCGCATCTTGGCCAAGAGCGCTTTCAGCTCGAGGATTGACCGTGTTGGGTAGCCATCATAGCAGACTTGCACTTCTTCGGCCTTGCGGTCATGCCAGTCCGATTCGCCTCCTGGAACCCAGGGTTTGAACCAGTGGATCAATCTCAGGAATGGGATGCGCGGGTCTGGGGGTAATTCATAGGGTGTAGACATAGCCACCACCCCATTGACGGGAAAACGTGCAGCCAATAAAAGTGAGAGCACGCCACCCATTGATAACCCAAGTACGAAAACCTGAGTGGTGGCGCTGTTCAGGGTATGCCAACCATCTTCAACAGAAGCCAGCCAGTCCACCCAACGGATTCGTGGTAAATCCTCAGGACGGGTAGCATGCCCGGCTAGACGGATTCCCAAGACAGAATGACCCTGCTTGGCCAGATATTCACCCATCCAGCGCATTTCCTTGGGCGTGCCAGTAAAGCCATGGATCAGCAGGCAGCCGATCTCACCTCCAGGAAAGAAGAAAGGTTCGGCAGAGGGGATGATCATCGATTACTCCAAAGTGATCAGTTCGCGCGGTAGATCGCTCAGGCTTTCGATGCCGTCTGTTGTTACGACCACATCATCTTCGATACGCACGCCCCCACGTCCGGGTAGATAGATCCCCGGCTCGATGGTGAAGCTCATACCCACTTCCAGGGGCAGTAAATTATCTGCGCGGATATAGGGCTCTTCGTGACCTTCAAGCCCCAGTCCATGACCGGTGCGATGGGTGAAATATTCGCCATATCCCGCCTCATTGATCACTGCTCGAGTAGCGTTGTCTACCTCTCCCGCGGGGGTGCCCGGTTTGGCTGTGGCGTGCCCAGCGGCGTTAGCTTTCTTGACGATCTCTGCGATGCGTTTCAATTCGGAGTCGACCTGGCCAATCGCAAAAGTACGGGTGATATCGGAAAAATAGCCTTTGACGTTCGCGCCCCAATCGATGACCAACAGGTCGCCAATTTCCAGGGGGCGGTCTGTTGGTGAAGCATGGGGATTGGCGCTGTTGGGGCCTCCTGAAACGATGGGGGAGAAGGGGATTTTCGATTGAGAACCGTGCTTCAGCAGCTGCAACAGCAGTTCGGTGGCGATCTGACGCTCGGTCACGCCGGGCTTGATCGTGGGAAGAGCGGCCTGGAGCGCGGCCTGGGCAATCTGGGCGGCTTTGCGCATATGTTCAATCTCGCTTTGATCTTTGTGCATGCGCAACTCTGCGACCGCGGCTTCCCCGGAAACAATTTGCGCCTGGGGAGCGGCTTCTTTGAGATACTCCAGCTCAAGAACACGCAGCGAGCGCGGTTCGACACCAAGGCGGCTCTTTTCGAGTCCCCCGGCCTGGATGGCACTTTTAAAGGCGGTCACCCATTGGACTGGGTTTTCGCCATAGGTAAATGCCTGAATTGGGTAAGGCAAATCCTGGATTTTAAGGGCTTCCAGCTCGGGGAGCACGATGATAGGGTCATTGCCCTCGCTGAAAAAGACCACCACGGGGCGCTCACTCATATGGAAGTGCAGACCGCTCAAGTAGGGCAGGCTGGGACCAGGATTTAGCACCATTGCATCCAGACCATGATTGGATAGGGCTTGAGCCAATTTTTGATGGCGTTGGGTCAATATTGGGTATGACATGAAACCTCCACAGTGTAATATTTTTTGCGTAGGTATTATAAGCGATAGTTGGTGCTCTGAAACAACGTTATTATTCAAGAAAATAGATATGGGCGTTCTTCGCACGCCCATATCTATTTTCTGATGTCTTGGAAAGTAGAGTCATTACGAATCCCTAACAGCGGGTAACGAAATTCCCGAGATTATTCGAATCGCGTGTCTTCTGCCAGATCGGCAAGGGCTTTCAATTCTTCTGGATTTCCCACAACGATCAACATATCTTCAGCTTGCAAGCGTAATTCAGGGGACCAATCCAATAGCTGATGGTGCTCACCGCGCAAGATCGAGAGGATATTGGCGCCGGTTTTCGAACGGATCTCTGCATCCCCCATGCTCTGTGATACCAGGATGGATTGTGGAGCAACGCGGATTTCTTCCAACCACAGGTCCAGGCCTTTGCTGCGCATGGCGGTATCCAGGAAGTCTGTTACGTGGGGGCGAGTGAGCTGGTTGACGATGCGATACCCTGCCATGCGGTAGGGCGAAACCACTCGGTCTGCGCCAGCCATGCGGAGTTTGTCTTCTGACTCTTCCCCGGTCGAGCGCCCGACGATGGTTAGATCCGGGTTGAGGGAACGAGCGCTGAGAACGACGAATACATTATCAGCATCGCTGCTCAATGCCGCCACCAGACCGCGAGCGCGCTCAATACCGGCTTGTAGCAAAGTCTCATTTTCGGTGGCATCCCCCTCGACATAATTTAGCTGGAGGTGCTCGCACTGCTCAATGGCGATCTTATTTTGGTCTACGACGATGCAGGGCATTCCCAAATTTAGTAATTCAGCAGTGACCTGTTCTCCGACACGACCAAAGCCGCAGACAATGTAATGTTCTTTTAGGTTGTTGATTTTTTGCATAAGACGTCTCTTATTGATAGAACCTGTTAATTCGCCTGCGATGACGTACTCTGTCAGCGTGCTGAACAGAACGGCAATGATAATCACGCCTATTACGATTACCAGTGCAGTGAAAATGCGACCCTCAGGGGTCAATGGCCTGACCTCGCCGAAGCCCACCGTGGAGAGGGTGATGATGGTCATGTAGAAAGCCTCGGACCAAGAAAAATCCTCCAGCCAGCGGTATCCAACCATGCTGATAAAAAATAACAATAAGGCAAAGGATAAGGAATACTGTAAGCGAATTCTCAGAGATGTGTCCATTACATGTGATGTTGTTGAAATATGAGGGGTGGTGGCATCGCCACCACCCCTCATATTTCAACGAGTTCTAGCTCAGTAACTTTTTGTGTTGGAGCCATTATACCTTTTCAGGAAATATTTGGAGTCTGTTTTTTGCGGCTGTTTCTTGACAGCAAGTATAGCCTCCGATAAAATCATGGAGCTTTGATAAGGGCCTGTAGCGCAGTTGGGAGCGCGCATCAATCGCACTGATGAGGTCGCGGG
>CAYWIC010000059.1:0-28597 GCA_964458115.1 uncultured Anaerolineales bacterium
GGAACAGGCTGCTAAAGATGTAGTCAAAGCCGCTGGTCATGATGTTGGTAACTAAAAATCGGTTGGTGAATTAATAGAACATAGGTTCTATTATAACACTCGGTTTGCGTGTAGGTATAGGACGAGAGTACTGTTTCGAACTGCTGGGAAGGGTGTGGCTATGATATACTTTTGTAGAATTTAATCTCAATAAATTTGTATTTGGGTTTAGTCTTCGCTTACTGCGATGCTTCGAAAAAAGCTACCTACTGAATGGGACGATATTTCGCGTGGGGAAAATTTTCAGGTATTTTTTATGGCTAACACGAAAAAATATGAATTACAAGGTTTGTAAAAATTATTCATTCCTTGCGATTTGAAAATCGAAAATTAATTATGGAAATTTCCTTTAGCTCCAAATACATCTTTAAAATTGAGCTTTGCTAGTGTTTTGAATTATGGTTAATAATATAGACTTTCATACACTTTCGCGCATTCTCCAACTCCAACTCCTCATCGCCCGGGCTGGACAAAATGACAGCATGCGTTGGTGGGAGGATGATTCGTTGACTGATTCTGGCGGATATTTGCTTGAGCGTCTTTTTCCCTTTGCGCCGCACACGCAAGGTAGGAAATTGGCATTATTATCTGCTAAAAATAGGCACGATGCCGTTCTTGGAATTGAAGCGCAAGTTTTTCACCTCTTTTCTTTTGGGTTTGACGATGAGCGTGATCCCGGAAGCTCAGAAATCGATTTGGCTGATCTCGAATTACCAAACGGTCCGATTCGATCCATCAATGAACTAGAAACACAATTATCTGTCATCCTTGCGGGAACACCTTCTCAAACCAATAGCAATACCGTGAGCAATAACTATCGCGTATTGATCGAGATGCCTGCAAATAGCGGTACGATTGATGCAGCAAACCAACTAGCCTGGGCATATTTGCAGGCTGAACCTGGAAAACCGGTTTTCCCATATTTTAAGGAAACCTAAATTTATTGTTACTCACCCTACATCCTTATGACCGAAGCAATCTACACTTCGCGAATTATCAAAGCCAGCGCACTGATCGCAGATACCAAACTGCTGCTATCTTCTTGGGATCTGGAGAAAAGCGTTTCGGACAACCTGGATTATGCTCGGCATTCAAATATCTTTGGAAAAACATCACGAATGCGAATGAAAGAAGTGTTGGCGATTTTCCGCCAGCGCTATTTCGATGAACCAGATTTGGGGGAGGCGCTGGTGACATTGGTGCAAAGAGGAGCGCCCACCAACTGGATTGATCCATTGCTGTATTACTTTGCAGCCCAAAATGACCGCACCTTGCGGGATATTGTGCTTGAAGTAGTCTACCCACGCAGAATGTCTGGATATACCGATCTGAATAAAGAACACGTCCAACGTA
This sequence comes from uncultured Anaerolineales bacterium, assembly GCA_964458115.1. Classification (GTDB taxonomy): domain Bacteria; phylum Chloroflexota; class Anaerolineae; order Anaerolineales; family UBA11858; genus NIOZ-UU35. The sequence continues at coordinate 1,393 of CAYWIC010000059.1, forward strand.
CGCTACGCGAATGGGTCTCTGAGGAAAAAACAACAAACCGCTGGAGTGAAAACACACTCGAGCGAGTTGCACGCAACTCCCAAGCTGCCCTACGTGATTTTGGTGTACTTCAAGGGAAAGTCAAGAAATTCATAGCACCTCTTTACTTACCGATCGAATCTTTCGCTTTCATAGCCCTTGATTTACTGAATCGAACTAGTTCCGGGCAACATGTGTTGCATAGCGAAGAATGGAAGCTCTTTTTCCTGCCAGTCGAAGGAGTGGAACGCTTTTTCCTCGAGGCACATCAGGAACAACTGCTATCATATTTTGCCGCTGGGTCGGTTATCCGCCTGGAATTTCCGATCACACAACCCTACAAATTGACGGATTATGCCCATGTCATCCTTGAAAGATCGTTTTCATAGCCTCGAAGCTGACCTCCGCGCTACCCCAATGCGCCACCATGTCTACCATGATTTACCATTTGCAATCTTTTGCTACTCACCAGAGCAGGAGTGGACACTGCGGCGGGAGATGCGCTTTTTGAAAACCCGGCTAGAAAAAGACCAGGTGCGGCGGGTGGTGAATATTTCGCTGGCCGATTTACTATGGCAAGCGATTGATGAATCCGAAGGAATGGATGCAGTCCTGGCTCTTGAAGCCAGCGACGGGTTCGAAGCGACCCAATTCCAGATCCAGGATTATCTCTCGGATCCAGATTGGCGACCATTACCGGATTTGCTGGCGGAGCAACTCGCAAGCCTTGATGCCGACAAAGATCTGGCCTTCATCTGGCGGGCGGGAGCATTAGCTCCCAACCTATACCGAGTTTCGACGTTGCTGGATCAAATGAAGGGCCGCACGAAAGTTCCCTGCGTGCTCTTCATGCCTGCGACTATCGAGGGAAGCACGCTGCGCTTTATGGGAATCGCTGAAAACGAAGGCCGTGGCAGCTATCACACCAAAGTGTATATTGAGTGAGCCATTCAAGAGAGAAATCAGTAAGTTCATCTTGTTAGGAGACCAACAAATGGGAGGGATGTTCGAAGACAATTTGCTCAACGACCAGGTGCGTGGAAACATCCACGATTTTGCCCTTGAAGCCCGGCGCATTCTGATGAACGAAGCCCGCGATTTGCTGGAGGGTGTTTACGGGGTGCACACTAATGGTGTTTTCGAACCACCCCAAAACCTGCCTGCGTTATCTAGCCCTGAAAACCGGGCGATTTATGAACGCTTGATCCATTTCTTGGAAGAAGAAATCCAAGCCGGGTTGGATCATCCAGAAGCTGTCGAAAAATTACGCAAAGAGATCGCCTTCACCCACCTGAACCGCCTGGTAGCCTTTAAGATGATGGAAAGGCGCAAGCTGATCCGTGAAGCCGTAGGACGCGGAACCAAATCCAACGGCTTTTTGTTTTACCTGGCCGATCACCCAGAAGACGAAGCACTCTGGCAATCCGGGCAGGCAGAGGAATCTTACCAGCATTTTCTTACCTGGCAATCCGGGCTAATCGCCGAAGAGATCAAGGTGCTCTTCGACCCGGAGAGTTTGCCATCCAAGCTGTTCCCGCGCACCCAGGCGTTGGAGGAGGTTTTGGGGTTGATCAATACCCTAGAGATCACCCCAGCCTGGGATGCGGATGAAACTATTGGATGGATTTACCAGTTTTTTAACGAACAGGAAAAGGCGGATGTTTATGACCGATTGAATAACCAAAAGCAAAAGATGCGCCGGGAAGACATTCCAGCTGCAACACAATTATTCACGCCGCGCTGGATTGTGCGTTTCCTGGTGGAGAATACCCTAGGAAGAACCTGGGTGGAAATGCATCCGGATTCAGTGCTGAAGGGAAAAATGAAGTACCTGGTGCCAGACTCAAAGGAAAACGAGAATAGTGGAAATGCAGTGGCACTCAAACCGGTCAGTGCGATCACGTTTCTGGACCCTGCCTGTGGGACGATGCACTTTGGTGTACTGGCTTTTGATTTGTTCGCTGAAATGTACCGCGAAGAGATACAGCACATTGGGGAGCCGGGCTGGCCCCAAAAACCATCTGTGGAGACAGAAGCAGAAATTCCAGCAGCTATCTTGGCGCACAACCTGCATGGGATTGACATAGACCTAAGAGCGGTGCAACTAGCTGCCCTTGCCCTGTACCTCAAGGCCAAGAGCTTGAATAAAGATGCCGAAATCACTCGGCATAACCTGGCCTGTGCTGATGTGCTTACGTTAAACGGCAAACACCTAGGGAACTTTTTGAAAGAAACCCTGTTCAGCCGCCCAATTTACGAGCGCCTTATTCGCGCCCTGTGGGAGAAGCTAGAAGATATCAACCAGTTAGGTTCGCTGTTGCGGTTGGAGCAGGAGATCGAGAGCCTGATCACCAAAGAAAGGGAACGCTACGAACGTGACGGCCGCCAGACCAATATGTTCGTAGATCGCGGCGATGAGTTTGAAGTCGCGGCAGCTCAAGAGGAGTATTGGGCCATCCTAGGTGGGCAAATCATTCAGGCCATCGACCATTTTGCCAAATCGCAGGCCGATGAAGGAGAAGACCAGAGCTTTTTCGCCGGAGAAGTAACTAAGGGCATGCAGGTGTTGGATTTTATGCTGCGGGAATATGATGTAGTGGTTACAAACCCCCCCTATATGGGAAGCCGGAATATGGGAAACCTACTTTCGGATTTCTTGAAAGACCAATATCCGGAAGGAAAAGGGGATTTGTACGCGGCCTTTATTCAACGTTGTACGGAATTTTGTGAGTCAACAGGTCGAGTGGGGATGATTACCCAACAATCTTTTATGTATATATCATCGTATGAGGTATTGCGCACAGAGCTACTCAAAAGTTTTGTAGTTGAAGCAATGGCACATACTGGCCCACGAGCATTTGCAGAGATTGGCGGGGAGAAGGTAAACACCACTGCTTTTGTCATTCACCAGGAACCGAATTCAAAAACACGCTCCAACCATACCGGCACATATTTCCGTCTGGTACATGAAGCGGATGCAGAAGCAAAACAGATTGCCTTCGAGCAGATGATTGCCGGGCTACAGAGCGAGGAATTATCAGTTGGGGTCTACCGCGTTGCACAAGGGCGCTTTGATGCCATTCCGGGAAGCCCGTGGGTGTATTGGGTGAGTGAAGATATTCGAGGTATTTTTGAAAATTTGCCTAGTTTGGATCAGATTGCTTTACCGCGACAGGGGGCGGCAACATCAGATAATTTTCGATTTTTAAAATATTGGTGGGAAGTTGGAATTGATAATGTCAAGCAAGGAATATCAAGCCTAGATGAAGCCAAGAAGACAAAGTATCGTTGGTTTCCCTATGTAAAGGGAGAAGGTTTTCGACGTTGGTTTGGTGAAAATGTTAATGTTGTAAATTGGTTCAATGATGGAAATGAAATGAAAGAATTGGCCAATGCAAAAAGAAAGAAGTATTCACCGAACACTTCTGGAGATTTATGGGCTGCATGGATAAATAGCTCTGATTATTATTATAAAGAAGGTATTACTTATTCATATTTGTCTTCAGGAAGATTTAGCGTCAGATATCTACCGCCTGGTGCCATTTTCGATGTTGCAGGATCGTGTATTTTTTCTTTTGATGAAACTGATAATTTTCACTTATTAGCGATACTAAACTCAAAATTTGCGGGATATGCACTGAATCTTATTAATCCAACTATCAATTTTCAGGTTGGAGATTTAAAACGTATCCCCATAGCTGGTTCAAAAGCAGATAACGAGTTTGACAATACACTTCGACTAGCAATTCAAGCCACAGTATTAGGGGGAACTCAAGATGAGAAAAGTTATTTGTTTGTTCAACCAACACCTAGAAAAGCTAATAATAATTTGACAGACTTCTTCATTGAAATAGATCAAAAAATCAACGACTATGTTTATGATCTCTATCAACTAAACGATTTTGATCGTAGTGCCATTGAAGCAGAGTTGCGTGGAGAATTGGTTGATCCAAATAATTTAGATTCACTTCCACTAGAAAAACAGAATTTAAGCGATGAAATCGAAATTCCGATTATAGAGTTAGAATATGCCATTTACTGGGTATCATACGCTGTGGGAATTGTATTAGGCCAATACCTACCTGGAATTGCCGAGAAATTAGGGCGGGCAGTTTACCATCCTGACGATTTTGCTATCGGCTCGCTGTCCGCGCCGGAGAAAGCAGAATTTAATCAACTAGTGGGTTCGCCAGAGCATTTTGCTTATATTGATAAAGATGGTGGGCGGCATGTATTCTCGTTCGAAGTTGAAAAAGCGTTGCAAGATCTAGCTTTGCCAAATGGCATTGCCGTGTTGGATGAAGGTCATCCGCGCGACTTGGCAGCGTTGGTTGAAAATGCACTTGTCTTGATGTTAGGTGAAGCAATAACTAGGGAAGTGATTCGAGATGCTACCGGGGATTCATCCAGTGACAGCCTACGTAAATTCCTGGCACGCGATTTCTTCACAAAATGGCACATGAAGTGGTACAAGAAACGCCCGATTTACTGGCCCATCCAGAGTCCCAACCGCAGTTACGGTTTCGTGGTTTTCCACGAAAAGATCACCAAAGATACTTTCTTCGAAATCCAGCGCAAGCCCTACCTGGAAGCTAAGATTAACGCCGTGCGCTATCAGTTGGAAGAGATCGAAGGTCAACTGTCCAGCGAACAAGGAGCTAAACGCAAGTCGCTAGAAAAGCAGCTTGATCAGTCACGCAAATTGTTCGACGAATTGACCGAATTCGCCCAAACTCTGGAGCGCATAACCCTGGGGGCCCATGGTCTGCTCGGTTACACCCCGGAAGAGACCTGGATCGACGATGGCGTCATTCTGCGCATGGCGCCGCTGTGGGAAGTGATCCCGATATGGAAATCCGAACCCAAGAAATTCTGGGGACGCTTGCAAGATGGGCAATATGATTGGAGCCATATCTCCATGCACTATTGGCCCGAGCGTTGCAAAGAGCAGTGCAGAACCAACAAGTCCTGTGCGATTGCTCATGGCTTGGAGCATTTGTACCAGGGGAGTTAGTTATGGATGATCTGCTAGAACCGATTGCCAAAGTATTTGCGCACAAGTTGTTGCGCATTCCAGATTACCAGCGTGGTTATGCCTGGGAAGAGCGTCAATGGGAGGATTTCATCAATGACATTGAATACCTCCCCAAAGATAAAATGCATTTTACCGGCACAGTGGTAATCCATAAACAAAATGGCGATGTCACAAATTTTCAAGATAACCAATTCAACACTTATGAGTATTTCGATGTTGTGGATGGTCAGCAACGCCTCACGACTGCTGTTATCCTTTTGCTGGTTTTACGTCAGGAGATGCTTCAGTTTGACGACCTAAAGGGGTTCGGTGAGGGGATATTGCGGAATTATATCGAGGTACAGGATCGCAATGGACAGCCTGCCCCCCGGCTGGCGCTCAACCGAGACTGCCAAAATTTCTTCTATCGTACGGTTTTAGAGCGAGGAACCGATATCCAGGGGCCAAAGATCCAATCACATGTTCTACTTGCCAAGGCAAAGGAATTTTTCTCTGCTCATCTCGCTCAAAAACGCAAACAAATGGGGGGCGAATATTCACAATATTTGGAGACCATCTTGCTAAAGGTCACGCAACAACTCGGTTTGATCGTTTATCCAATACAGAAAGAAACCGATGCTGGGGTGATCTTTGAGAGCATGAACGATCGCGGCAAGCCGATCAGCGAATTGGAAAAGATCAAAAATTTCCTAATCTACCGCGCCGGGACCATTGATTTACCAGATGAACATAATCTGGTGGAAAAGATCAATCAGACCTGGACCATCATCTTCGAAAGATTGATGGTTGCAGGGTTGGTTCGCAGAAACAATGAGGATCAATTCGTGCGAGCAGTCTGGTTGATGGCTTATGATTACGATCGTAACAAGTGGGATGGTGGTCGTTCGATTAAGAATCGGTTCAGCCTGAAACGCTACCACAACGTTGATGATGAAACTCTATTAGTTGATCTTATTGCTTTCCTCGATACTTTGGTAACCGCAGCCACTGCTTATTGTGATATTCTAAATCCAACCCATTCTGACGCCTTTCGTGGTTATCAATTCCAACACGACTTGCGCAGTAAAATTATGGAAGAGGCGGATCGCTTTGTTAGATTGGGTGCCACAGCGGGGTTTCTTCCACTGCTGATTGCTACACGGATCAAGTTTCCTAAAGATGGGGAAGCCTATTTACAACTCATTCAATTATGTGAAAAATATGCCTTCCGCGTTTATCGCTGGTTGGGCAGCCCAGTCAGCAGAGGCCAACCACGCTTATTCCGTCTTGGATATGATCTTTTCCATGAAGGAAACCTGGAAGATATCGTCCATGGATTAGAGCGTATGGTGCATCGCGATTGTTCGGACACACAATTCAAGGATCGCTTCCGAAGAGAAGGTGATAATTGGTACCGTTGGTACGGTATAAAGTATTTCCTTTATGAGTACGAATCACATCTTGCACACCTGGCGGGAACACCGGTACGAATGCCTTGGGAATTTCTCGAGAAATCAAAAAAAGAAGATACTATCGAGCATATATTGCCACAAACACCCGACGAAGATGGCTATTGGTTATCCCGATTCACAGGCGATAAATACGAACGCTATACTCATGATATCGGCAATTTGATCCTATCATATGACAATAGTAGTTTAGGAAACAAAACCTTCCCAAAGAAAAAAGGTTCCCCAGGCGAACTGAATTGTTATGCCAGTTCGAAACTATTTGTAGAGCATCAAATCGCCAGTTTCGATGATTGGACAGAAAACTCTGTGTTGAGGCGACGGAAGGAAATTGAGGAATGGGCGACCCGACGCTGGCAGGTTTCAATGCCACCGAAAGTTGAAGTAATTGATGAACCAATGGAAAATATCCTAGCAAGAGCAGATAACAACGGGGTCGGCGACGAAATGCGAGCGCTGTTAGAAGCAGTGAAAGATATGCCAATAAGTCCATCCGCCCGGACAAATTGCATATCCTTTCGTCCAGATTTCAACTGGCAGCGCAGCGTGTTTGCAGTTTATCCAGAGGATGGTTTCTTTTGGTTCAAAGTACGCGCCTGGAATATGGCCAGATATGAAGGTGCAGTTGAAGAAGAAGCCATTCAGCTATTTGGGCAAGAGGTGTGGCAACGAAAACAAAAAGCTGATGTGTATGAATTCATCGATAATCTAAACTCATTCTTTAGAAAACTAGAATAGCACTATCTGAATAATATTTAGGAGTTATGCATGCAGACTATTGGTCAATTACTCTCACGGGATTTATCCCAACCTATCGAAGAAGTCATTAAGCTCGATCAACGTGATGAAGATACCGTTTACAACGAAATCATTGAGTATGTAGCAACGGATCGAATCAAAGATCAATATAAAATGGTATTGCAGGCAATGTCCGAAGGTCCTGGTGATCCATCTGAGGCGGTGGGGGTATGGATTTCAGGATTCTTTGGATCAGGAAAATCATCATTCGCTAAGAATCTGGGATATGTACTAGCAAATCGAAATCTAAAAGGGATCCCTGCTGCTGAATTATTCATCCAAGAATTGAAGAAACAAGGACCTGATGATCCTCAAGTTAATCATCTAAAAGATTTCTTAGATTTTATCAATGCCAGGTTCGATTCACATGTCATCATGTTCGATGTGCAGGTAGACCGTGCTGTAAAACGGGCTAATGAACCCATTGCAGAGATCATGTATACGGTCCTGCTCAGGGAATTAGATTATGCACTGGATGTGGATGTCGCCGCGCTGGAAATGGAATTGGAAGCTGAGAACAGATTGGTAGATTTCGTCCATAAATGTGCTGAGATCTACAAGGATGAGCTAGGTGGCAAAATTCCAGAACCAGATTCGGTTCCTCACACTTTAGGAGATGTTCAGCCAAAAGACTATGCTGTTTGGCAACGGGTACGCAAAGGCGCTCAGAAAATCCAACGAGCCAGCACAACACTACACCATATCGACCCACAAACCTATCCGAACCCCGAATCTTGGGCCCAATCGCTGAAATCAACAACCGAAATCTCCATTCGCACCCTGGTTGATCACACCTTTGAATTAGGCAGTCGCCGTCGCCCAAACCATGCCATCATTTTTATCATTGACGAGGTAGGACAATATGTCGCTCGCAGCGCGGATAAAATCGAAAATCTTCGCGCTGTGGTTGAGCATTTTGGGCAAGAAAGTAAGAACCGTGTGTTGAGTAATAAAACAGTAGCTCCAGTTTGGGTGATGGTTACATCTCAAGAGAAATTAGACGAAGTGGTCGCCGCCATCGATGATAAACGTGTTGAATTAGCCAAACTACAAGACCGATTTCGATACCGAATCGATATGGCGCCTGCTGATATTCGCGAGGTAGCCACAAAACGTGTGCTTGCTAAAGAGCCAGAAGCAGATAAATATCTGCGCCAGATGTTTGATGAAGCAAAAGGGCAAATCAGAACACATATCCAGCCGGAGAGATCCCAAAAGATCAGCTTTGATATCAGTGAGGATGATTTTGTTCAGTTTTACCCTTATCTACCCCATTTCGTAGAACTCTCGATAGATATCGTTTCCGGCATGCGTTTACAGGCCGGTGCACCTCGCCATATTGGGGGCAGCAACCGTACCATAATTAAACAAGCTTACGAAATGCTGGTCAGCGACCGTACACGACTGGCGGATGCGCCGATTGGCACACTGGTGACAATTGATAAGATCTATGAGTTAGTAGAGGGAAACCTGCCATCAGAGCGCCAGCGGGATATCACCTCTATAATGCAAACTTGGCCTAATGATCATTGGCCAGCTCGAACAGCCAAAGCAATCGCTCTGCTTGAGTATGTACGAGGTCTTCCTAGGACCGAAAAAAACATAGCTGCTTTGCTGTATGAATCACTGGATGCCAGTTCACCGCTTCCAGATGTACAGAAAGCCATCAATCTATTGGATGGTGAGTTTATCCGCCAGACAGAAGATGGATGGAAATTGCTCACAGCACAAGAAAAAAGTTGGACGGCAGAACGAGACAGCCTGAATCCTACCCCGAAGGAGCGCCATGATATCTGGGAAAATAATTTGCGAGATATTTTCTCGGATGCTAAGATGAGTAGCTACAAATACAAGGGACAAACCTTCCGAATTGGGGTTACTTGGAGTGGTCGAACCATTGCTTCCGGGCAAGAGATACCTTTAGACTTGAAAATCAGCGATACACCCGAAGCTTTCAGCAATGATTGTGATGAAGTGCGAACGGATAGCCGCAAAGCCACCCAACAGATCTTTTGGGTCATGGCAACATCGGACGAAATCGATGATCGGGTAGCTGAGATTTACAGATCCAGACAGATGGTCGCCAAGTACGATCAACTCAGAGCGCAAGCAAAAATCACTGCAGATGAATCAGCAAGCCTGGCCAGCGAAAAACTTCAGGTCATCCGCCAAGAAGATCGACTAAAACGCCTGATTACCGTTGCTTTTCAACAAGGCACAGGATTTTATGATGGCAATGCAAAACCCGGTCCCGATCTTGGTAAAGAAGCCCATGAAATCCTCAAAGGGCTGCTGGATTACACCGTTCCCCGGTTGTATCCCAAATTGGACATGGGGATCTATTCTTTGAAGGGGAAAGAAGCCGGGGAAATCCTGAAAGCCGCCAACCTCAGTGGCCTACCAAACGTTTTTTATGAAGCCAACGGTGGCATGGGTCTGGTAACTTTCGAAGGCAACAAGCCAGTCATCAACCTGCAAGCAAATATCGTTCGGGAAATATTAGGATATCTCCAACAAGAACATTCTTATGGCAATAAAGTCACTGGTCGGGCTCTGGAAACCCACTTCAACAATATCCCTTACGGTTGGGATCGCCAGGTAGTCGTCGTTGTTATGGCCAGCCTGCTTAGAGCTGGGGCGATTGAAGTCACTTATCAAGGACGTCGTTTTCGCAACCACCTTGATCCACAGATAAGAGGGGTTTATGAAGGGGCCAACGCTTTCCGTTCATCATCTTTTGCGCCGAGAAAAGCACCAGACCTCAAGACATTGGTGGATGCTGTTCGGCGATATGAGGATTTGACCGGTGAAGAAGTAGATGTGGATGAAACCGTGATATCTCAAGCATTTCAGGATCTGGCCCAAGAGGAGATGGATGGTTTGAAATCTATTATTGCGATCGGTAAAGCAAACCAGGTGCCGCAGCCAATATTGGATATGTTAAGCGAATATCAAAATGCGCTATTAGCTATTCTCCAGGGAGCCTCAGATGATGTTGTCAACATACTTGCCGGTGAGGGAAAAAGTTTCCAGCAAGCAAGAAACGAGGTACAGCAAATCAGAAGTGCTTTAGATGATGAAGGACTTGAACGTCTTCGAAAAGCTCGTTTTGTGCTCAATCAGGTTTGGCCGATGGTTGAAGAGCGAGTCGGAGAAGAATACGCGAAATTGTTGGATCAAGTGGTGTTTGCAGAAGAAAAATTGGCTGATGGCTCGTACTACCGTTATCCGTCGCAGATTGACGAGGCAATTACTCAAATCACAAATGCATATTCAACTATATATATTGAACAGCATAATAGGCGACAAGGAAAATATCAAGAAGCCATAGATTACATCAGAGGTCTACCCGATTGGTCAGCTTTAGCGAATGAACTGATTGCTGAGAATGGGGAAGAAATCGGAAACGAGTTATTAACAGAAACGATCGAACCGATCAAATCTCGATTATGCGAGATTGATGATATTGCAAAATCGCTCCAGAAAGGAATTACCTGTGGAGTATGTAAATCGAGCATCCCAATTTTGGAAGCGGATTTGATTGCGGTAGAGGGGCTAAGAAATCAGGTAATCCGACAAATTCAGAGAATGCTTGAACCGGAGGAAGAAATTGAACGGGTTCGGGTTGCCGAAATTGCTAGTTCCTACCAATCCTTATCAACGCCAGAAGAGGTAGATGAAGCTTTAGAAAGATTGAGAGAGCATCTAATCAAACTGATCGACTCCGGCGTTCGGGTAATTTTGGAGTAGTGCGATGCCAAGCCCAAGACAAACTTTTGAGGACAATATTCTCCCCGCGATTCTTTTGCTTCGAGTTTATCGCTTGCTCGAAAACGATCAGATTCATTTCGATGGCGATTTTGTAGATGCATTCAAGAAAATAGTTGGCGCATCTTCTGACGAGGATGTTATGGTTCTTTGGAATGAATTGTTTCAAGGCATAATCAGAGAAAGGGCCCAAATTCCTCGTTCAACATTTCGTATGTCAGCATTAGCTCATCTTCTTCGTCAGTCGATTGTAATTTCTAGCACAGCACTAGAGACATTTCTTCCGGCTCTACTAGAAACAAATCTCCCGATTGTCATCCAGGCGGTTGGAAGAGATTTTGTTCCTAGAGGAGATGATGAGATTGCCAAGTATTTTGAGGGTTTTTCATTATCACTTAGGAAAGTGTTTAGATTACTTGAAGTTCAAAATCAAGCTGAGTTTATTTCTGATTCGATTATGAGTTTCACGAGCTACAAATATCTAAGCTCAACAAATGGAATTCATGTAGTAGGAAGATTATTAGGTATTCCAGACCCGATGACCCTAATTTCAGAACGAATAAACAGGGATAAAGATGATTTGGAAAGTAGTCTAAAGCAAACTTTCAGAAGAAGAAATGATATTGTTCATCGAGCAGATAGAAAACAGAGAGATCCTCAGGGAGAAATGCAAGAAATCACATATGCATGGGCTAAACAAGCGGTTGATACAGTTCATAACGTGTGTTTAGCACTTGATGAACTTGTGCAAGAAAGAATGATAGATTTCCAAGGAGCAATTGAAACCTTAGTTAGTGAATAACACGCTTCTATTTGTAGCGTCAAAATTTGAAATGAATAATATTTTCACAATATTTGCTAATCTTCTTGAAGATCGTCTTACTTTGGGTGTTTACACTACTGAAGACTCAGTTCGCTATACATTCTTTCAAGCACTTACCCAGACCGGAAATTACCAACACACAGACATCGTTCTGGAATACCCTCATCCGAATATCGATCGTGCACAAATTGATACTTTATTAAATGCTAAAGGGCCCACCTCATCAGTGGCACTTGAGTTCAAATACGACCGCCGCAATCCTAGTGACACCAATCAAAACCGGACTCAGCGCGCTGGTGCAGTATTCAAAGATTTGTTCCGATTAGCCAAGGTGCCTGGTCAAACTGCACAGAAAAAGTTTTTTATCTACTTGACAGATGATGAGATGGCCGGTTATTTCAACAACCCTAAAAACGGATTCTCTCGGCTGTTTGCGCTTCGTTCAGGAGAAATATTTGTGATTGATGCTAACTTGATTTCGCTAAGAGCAAAAACATTTCGGGAAGTTGTTGAGACATACCAAATGAACTGCACAGCGATCGGTTCATTTCGTCGCGACTTGAGCCATGATCATTCACTTCGCATTATTGAAATCCAACCTTGATCAAAATGGAAAATGGATAAATCTAAACGCAACTGCCTTCGACTAACTATAACCAAATGCAGGAAACTTCTGGAAGATGATTATGCGCGTCAGTTAGAAGGTAAATATGGCGTTCATACCGATGGCACGATTGAGGATTTTGGTAAATTGCCACTCTTGGGTGACAATGGTAAAGCGGAAAGACAAATCATCGAAGCCACACTAACACATGAAGAAACCAGTGGGATATCTTCATCTGAAGCGGTTGAACGCTTTACTAGGGAAAGCGCATTCACAACCTTGAACCGGCTGATAGCGCTAAAATTGATGGAGCATCCCAACCGGAAGCTGATCCAGGAATCCATTGCCAAAGGAGATCAATCGAAGGGCTTCCAGCAGTTTTCTATGATTTCTCCTGTGGCTTTACAGGGTGAACAAGATGGCGGGTATAGGCTTTATTTGAAACTATTGATTGATGATCTTTCTAAGGGTGTTGGGATATTGTTTGACAATCGGCAACCCCAATCGATTTTATTTCCCAGCCAGACTAGTTTGCCTGATCTCTTAGAAATACTCAATCAGGAAGAGCTAAAAACAGTTTGGGGTGAGGATGAAACCATCGGGTGGATGTACCAGTTCTTCACCCCCCCAGAACTAAGAGACCAAGCCCGGAAAGAGTCTGCAGCACCGCGTAATGGCTACGAACTTTCTTTCCGCAACCAGTTTTATACACCAAGGTATGTGGTTGAATTTCTGGCGGACAACACCTTAGGGCGAATCTGGTATGAGATGCGCCAGGGAAACACAAAATTGATAGATCAATGCGAGTATCTTATTCGTCCGCCTGACCATCCTATCCCTCATCGAGAAAAACGTGATCCCAGGACATTTCGAATAATAGACCCTGCCGGTGGTAGTGGTCACTTCCTGATTTACTGCTTTGATTTGCTTGAAACCATATACCATGAAGCATATGCAGATGAAGATTTGGGTCTGGCCCTCCAAGAAGCTTATCCTAGCCGCGCCGAATTTGTAAACGATGTTCCGCGCTTGATCGTGGAAAACAACCTGTACGGAATCGATATCGACCTTCGGGCAACACAGATTGCATCTCTGGCGATCTGGTTACGAGCCCAACGGGCATTCTCAGAGCTGAATATTCCGATTAGAAAACGACCACTCATCACAAAGACGAATATTGTTTGTGCTGAACCTATGCCTGGCAATTTCACCATGCTGGGTGAGTTTTTACGCGATTTGAGACCCAGGATCTTAGGCAATCTGGTTCGAGATGTTTGGGATCAAATGGTGCTGGCTGGAGAAGCTGGCAGCCTTTTGAAGGTAGAGCAAGCGTTACGAGGTGCCATCCAAGAAACCCATAAAGCCTGGCAAAATATGCCTGAACCCCAACAACTCAGTCTCTTTGGGGAGGAGTCCAAACCTGTGCAGATGGCTTTGGATCTTTTTGAAATCAAGGATGAGGCTTTCTGGGATGAAGTAGATGCCCGTGTCTTGCAAGCCCTCCAAGCTTATGCTCAACAAGCATCGGGGGGCGAAGGCATCTCTCGTCGGTTATTTGCCCATGATGCGGAACAGGGGTTTGCCTTTGTGGATATCTTGCAGGAACCCTTTGATGTAGTCTTAATGAATCCCCCATTTGGTGCTGCCTCCATCAATAGCAAAGATTACATCAAACATCATTATCCTAGAACAAAAAACGATCTTTACGCCGCGTTTGTAGAACGCGGGTTAGAGCTATTGCGTCCATGTGGATACTTAGGGGCTATCACTAGCCGGACAGGTTTTTTCCTGAAATCCTTCCAAAAATGGCGCGAAGAAATATTGTTACAGGAATCTCAATTTATAACTATGGCGGATCTGGGTTATGGAGTGCTGGATACGGCTATGGTAGAAACTGCTGCGTATGTGATTGAAAAGAAAGAAACATAGCGGCACATGGAAAAGAACATAATCAAAAGTCCTTTCAGTAATGGAGAAATCAATGATAAGTGAAATAATCATTGGTGGATTTGTAGAAGCGATATTTGGCCATGCATTTGAGTATTTCAATTTGGGAGCTCGGATATCTAGAGGTGGAAAAGATCCAATTAAAAAAGATTTTCATGATGCTGTTAAGTTTGCATTTGGAGAATTCGAGAAAGAATACCCGGATTACGCCAATCTCTTCTTTGATCAAAGCTTCCTCGAACAAGAAGCTGCTCCACTATTATCTAAACTATTAACCCGGCATAGAAATATTGAAGGGAAAGAATTAGCTATGGCATGGGCGGATAGTATCAATCTCCAGGGGGAGACTCGTGAAGACGAGATAATTAATATAACTCCGGCGGTTGACTTTCTTCTATCTCTTTTGATAGGTAAACTAAAAGACAGCAAAAATTCTGATTTGCAAACAATTTTTGATAGCCGTAATTTAGAAAATATAGATGAAAAAATAGAGAGGTTGGTAAGACAGGGCGAATTAAATCATACAGACAAAGATGTGATGAATGCACCCCCACCTTACCGTACTCGAATACCTAAATCTCAAGAAACACAGTTCATTGGGCGGGAAGATGAGTTGGAGTGGTTGGAAAATAAATTGATGCCTGGAAACTGCGTCAGCACAGGATTAATCGGTATGGCTGGAGTGGGGAAAACAGAGCTTGCGCTCCAAGCAGTAAACAGCCTTGATGCGGATTTCAATAATCGAGTAATATGGATTTCTTGTCATCATAAGGAGCCTCATGAGATACAGAGCCAATTAGCTTTTGCTATTGGCGTAGATTTTATGAGCAACGATTTAAGTATTCGATCCGACAAAATATTCCTGAAACTAGAACAATCAGAACCAACACTTATTGTGTTTGACGACATTAGAGAACAGCATTTGGCTGTCTTTGAATTGTTAAGACCACCCACGCCCCCTTGCTCGTTTTTAGTGATAAGCAGAAGAATGGATTTGCCATCATCAATAGAAGAAATCTGTGAGATCAAAAACCCATCTGAAAATTCGTTAGACATCTTAAATAACCATTTGCCAGGAAGCTGGGTTGATAGAGAAATTAATTCGGCTCAGGAAATCGTCAATATAGTTGGTCATAATCAATTGCCTATTACGCTTGTTGCTAATTATGCCCAGCGAATTGTAAATTGGGAAAATGATCAAGAAGGAACGCCTTTAGCGAAAACTGTAATGGAAATGAAACGCGAATTGATGTCCGTTCTTGATCAAACTGCAGATCTGAACCGGCCTGATTTGAGCATTTCAGCCGCGATCAAATTGAGCTATTCTGATTTGGATCAAAAAAGCCAGAAATGTTTTCGAATGCTAGCTGTCTTTGCAAACTATGAATTTGAATTGCCAGCATTGAAAGTGGTTTGGGCGTTGGACGATCAGGTTTTTTTTGAAGTGATCACATCGCTTCTGAATTCTGGGTTGCTGAGGTCAGTGGATCGAGATAAGTGGAGTATTCATAGTTTGTTTCATGAATTTTCTAAAAAGGAGTTGGAAAAGAACCCAGGAGAATATGCCAGTTCTATTTATGCCTATATCAATTATTGGAAATATTTGTTAGAAAATATCACCTTAATTTCTTTTGAAGACTGGGAATATTTCAATAGCCTAAGACCCGAAATTGAAAACTCGGTAAAATATTGGCTAAATGCTGATGGGAATGATCTTGCCCCACATGTGGATTTGCCAATATTAGTTGCTTCAAAATTACCAATATTGTCTATTGTCCACTGGGAGAAAATGTTACTCCTTGGTAGAGAACACTCTTCCGGCTCACGTGTATATCAATTTGACCGATATTTAACTGAATATTACATAGCTTTACACCAATTCGATAAAGCTAGAGAGCTTTTACTTGCGAGAGAAAAACCTCACTTAGAGTTAATGGAAATTCTGGATCCGGAAAGTGGTGCTGAACTAAGTTTGGATGAAATACTAACGATTTATAGAGATGCAATCAATATGGGGAAATCAACGTATACATTAGCTTGGATAACTGGAAGAAAAGAATTAGCCCTAGAAAGATGCCTTGAAACATATAATTTATTAATAAAATTGTCTGATCATGGAATATTGCTAAACTCTGAAGATTGGCACCAAATACCAACATTGCTTATTGATTTAGGAAATTTGTTGCGGGACAATGGCGATTTAGAATCATCAATTCCTTATTTTGAACAGAGCATTAATTTTTCTGAAAATAATAACACCTACCGGCAAACAGGGGTTGCTCATTCTGATTTGGGAAGAGTTTTAGTAGAATCTGGGAAACGGAGTGAGGCTGAAACCCATTTTATAGAAGCTATCCATTTGTTTGACAAAATAGGTGATAGCCATTCATCAGCAATCGCAAAAACTCGGATTGCAGATTTATTAAGCGACCAACAAGATTATCAACGTTCAGAGCAATTATATCGGGAAAGTCTGGACATATTTTATTCTCTCGATGATTTTATCGGCATTGGTTTCGCCAAGTTATCTTTGGGGATTTTGTTTTTGAATAAAGGGAGAATTCTTGAGGCGATAAACTTATTTACTGAAAGTATTTCATGCTATGAGATGGGTGGTTCTCAATGGAATGTGGCTAATGTAAAAGAACATCTAGCCCATCTGTATGGAAAACAGGGTAACTATAAAAATGCAGAAAAATTTTATGTAGAAAGTATTGCTATTTTAGACAATATCCGAGATTTTCAGAGAGCATCTACGGTAAGAGTCCGTCTTGGAGAGATTTTGCGAAATCAAGGACGATACGATGAAGCAGAACAACTGTTTAGAAAAGGTTTAAAGGTTGACGGCGCAATTGAACATCCTGGAGAAATCGCTATTTCAAAGAAACAATTGGCAGGGATCCTAAATAATAAAGGTCAATTTGATGAAGCGAAAACATTGTACCAAGAGTGTATCCCCGTGATGAGTTCTTTGGGATATACTGGCCATCTAGCCTATGCACAAATTTCACTTGCAGAAATCGAATGGGAACTAGGCAATCATGCAGAATCAGAAGAATTATGGCAAGAAGGACTCAGTAACTATGAAAGTATTCAGCAGTATCACTCTTTAGTGTTTGCAATGTATGGTTTTGCGGAAAACATGCGGAAAATTGGTGAATTCGAGAAATCAAACTCCTTGTACAGTAATGTTCTAAATTTAAGTGAAGACCACTCTGAACCTTTAGGAATGGCTTTAGCCACAAAAGGGCTAGGTGAAATAGCCATCATCCGCGGAGATTTAGAGAGTGGGCGCAAGTTGCTAATGGAAGCAAGAAATATGCTATCGGACTTGGGGGAAAATAAGATGGTGCAAGAAATTGATAGTAAGCTAGAATCAGAAGTAGGTTATTCTATTATGAATACGTTTTTCACAGCATTAAATGCTGCATTGAAAGGCGATACTATTGCTGGGCAATTGGCTTGGGAAATGACCAAGCCGATGGTAGCAGTTCCTGAAAACGACACGAAAAAACTTGGCTATGCACTTCAAAAAATTTTGGCTGGTGTTCCAGCAGAAAAAGCGTTACAAGATCTGCCAGGTGCATTGCAAAAATACGTAATAGAAAATATCGAAGCGAACAAATAGATTTTTTTATGCCTATCTCACCTGATACCCAAAACGAAATCCGGGTTATTCTCCGTAGAGGGGTCCACTTTCCTCAACATTATTCATCATTCTTATTAAAATGGCTTGCATATAACCGAACGTATAACGAAACTGAAACAGTTAATGGTGATCGAAATAAGGCCATAGCTCTAGCTGAGAAATTTAACCATCACTGGAATGATGTGGAAGATCTAGCTAGTGAGCTAGTATCCCTAGAGTGCATCGGTGGCGAACGAGTTCCTGGAATGGAATTACTAAAACCAATCAACTGGGTGAAATCCGCCACTCATTATCTTCGGGAACAACTTGGCCTAGATACTCACATTGATCCAGTAAATTGTCAGTTTGTGGGGTGCGTGCGATCAGAAAAACAGGATTTATGCAATCAAGTATCCTTTCAGCTATGGAATAAAAACAGTATGGCTGCTCTTATGCGACTTGTCTATCAAGTGCGTTGTAGCCTGGTGCATGGAGAAAAAAGACTGGGAAGACCTGATTTCCAAACAAATCGTGATTGGGAACTTGTTCGTATCTCAGATGAAATCATGACACACTTTTTGACCTGGATCGACAATGACCTCACCTGATGCCATATTCTTCCGCATCCTCCAGCCCGACCCGGATGACAAAGGCGACACCTTGCGCCAGGCTATCACCGACACCAACCTTAGCCAGTTAAACGATGAAACCTTCCAAGTTATACCGGCTGAATTTGGTGACATTCCAAATTCTCCTTTTCCATATTGGATGGGAGACAAAATTCGGAAAATATTCTGTGAATTGTCCAAATTCGAACCATTTTATGGTCAAGCTCGCACTGGTCTACAAAGTTTAGGTGCCGATGATATCTTTATTAGAGCTTGGTGGGAGGTTCCTGGATATGAAATTGGGAGGGAAAATAGGTGGGTGAATTTTGCTAAAGGGGGAGAGTCTAAGCTTTGGTATGGAGATGTTTATCTTGTTACTGATTGGGAACATGATGGTAGGAGACAAAAAGAATATGCTATTCAAAAATACAATTCAATTACCAGGAAAATCACTGGTCTATCACTATACTTTAAACCTGGCCTAACTTATACAGCGTATACAAATTTGGGTTTTTTCCCAAGAACTCTGCCAGCTGATTGCATCTTTAGTTTAGCTGGTCCCGGAATCTTCGTAAAGAATGATGACCTTGGTTGGGTTCATGCAATATTATCTTCTGCTGTTGCAAAATATTTCCTAAAACTAATGACAGATAGGAGAAAATGGGAACCAGGATATGTCAAACAAATTCCATTTATTCGACCCGATAGCCAAATAACAACATATTTAGCATCATTGTCTGAGACAGCAATTCAACTAACTAAGAAGGTTGAAAAATTTGATGAGACGACTCACATATTTCACCTTCCAGCAACAATTTCTAGCACAATAGTTTCTTCTATAAGATCCTGTATAAAGGAGTATTTAGGGACGGAAAAAGAGAGGCAAGTTCAACTAAATATTATCGATGATAGGATCAATCAAACAGTTTCAGACATTTATGATGTCCCTGAGATATTAGAATATGAATCTGTTGAACAACAGCTAGAAGATGATCCTGATGAAGCTGATGATTGGCAACTCACCAATATTAATACGCCAGATTTTGTGACGGATTTGCTTATGTGGTGTGTAGGGGTAGCATTTGGCCGTTGGGATGTGCGTTTTGCCCTCGACCAAAGCTTACTACCCGAACTACAAGGCCCTTTCGATCCGCTTCCGGTTTGTGCGCCGGGTGCCCTGGTTGGTCCCGATGGCCTGCCAGCCCAATCTGGAAACATCGTCAGTGAAGCTTGGCTTCGTGCCCGTCCAAATGTGATCAGCTTGCCAGAAGACTTCCAGGGTGTGGCTACAATTCAAAATGAAGATTATCCCCTCCCCATAGTCTGGTCGGGGATATTGGTTGATGACCCTACCCATCCCTGGGATATCGTCACTGCTGTCCGTCGAGTGTTGCAATTGATATGGAGTAATCAGGCTGTCGCGATCGAAAACGAAGCCTGCCAGATCCTGGGATATGATAGCTTTCGGGATTGGTTTCGCGATCCCAATAAAGGCTTTTACAACTTTCACATCAAACGCTATTCCAAAAGCCGCCGCAAAGCCCCAATCTGCTGGCTGTTACAATCCCAAAAACGCAACTATGGTTTGTGGCTCTACTACCATCGCCTAAATAAGGATACATATTTCACAACTGGGCGAGAGTTCGTCGATGCCAAAATCAAGTTGGAAGAAAACCTTCTGGAAGAATTGCGTCAGGCTGGAGTCTCGAAAACTGGCAGTGCCCTCAAAGCCCAAGAGAAAATGTTAGCCACCCAGATTGATATGGTCGAAGAAATAAAAGCTTTCGGAAAAGCCTTGGATTCAGTTGCTCTGTTAGAATTGAATCCTGATCTCAACGATGGCGTAGTACTCAATATTGCGCCATTGCATGAAATCACCCCCTGGAAAGAAGCCAACAAATACTGGAACGAATTACTCAAAGGTAAATTTAATTGGAGTACTATCAGCCAGCAAATGCTCCAAAAAGGACACCGCAAAAGGATGAAGAACGATTAATTATGGGTTTGGTAACTTCTCAGCTCATCAAAATGCTCCAGAAGCAGGTTAAACATCACGGCACCGTAGTATGGTTCGACCCCGAGAATCAATATACACATGTTGCCCAAAACTTAACTCTTCAGGACACAAAGGTATTCCTGTACGATCCGGCTGAAGGCTATCTATCTTTACGCCGAGCTATAGAACATTTTTGGGTCGGTGAAACACCGCCAAGCCTGGTCATTTATGTCCCCAAAGCATTGCAAGATATCGATCAAGCCTTGATTGAATATACAACGGCGGGTGTTATTATGCGTCCCGGACAACAACCTCCTGAATGCAATACTCGTCTGCCAGTGATCACCCGAAGTGCCCTAGAAGAGGTCTGTCCACCAATGGTATTGGATCAATACATTGCAGATGCCGAAGCTGGAAAACTCAACCTCTTTGAACTCGACGATTTGGCTGAGAACTGCTCAGAAGGTCAGATTGGAACTCTCAGTTTGATTTTCGATACGGGAAATCCTGAAGATATAGCTCTCACTTTTCTGGCTGGATCCCAGCACGACCAAGCTATTCTGGACAAAAACGCAGCGGGTGATTTAGCCTACCTGTTTACCAATACCTTTGGAATCGACTTCAGTGCTTATCAGGCAGATTTGCAAGCCCTAAGGGCACAATTGTCACGATTTATTCTGGGGAATGAACTTCGTGAAACTGTTAGAGGAGATCTGCCAGAGATTCTGATCGATTTTCCTGAACCGGAGAAAAAAACTAACCGTGAAAGTGCTCTGCGTGTCGGCCAGCAATGGCGACAACGCACCGATCTGGCCGAGAGCTACATTGCTACATCTGAAAAAGTTGAGGTTGAGTTCGCGCTGGGTAATATTGCCTGGTCAGTAGAAAATCTTCAAATCTGTCACACTTTCCCCCGGCTTGAGACGCAACTCCAAACCTTTCTCGAAGAAAGCCTTATCGAAGATCCCGAAGATGAAACAATCGAAATCGTCAATACACGCCGGGAAGGTTTTTGGGCTACACACAAACCTGAAATCAAATTGCGTTGGGAGATCATTGCCCATGCAGGAAATGTTTTGATGGGTTCTAAGCAACTAAAAACTGCTTTGAAATCCAATAAGCATAGTGCCACAAAATTGTTAGAGAACTATACAACTGCTGATGAACCCTGGTTCAAACTCGATACAAACTTCCGTTATCTTGATCGCGATTTTCATTATTTCGATTTAGAAGAGACCATCCACGATAGCCTGGTTCGCTTGGTTGCTAAAGCAAGAAATGAATACAACCAAGCCATCGATCAGCTTGCCACAAAATTCTTGCATGCCTTTGAAGCTACTGGATTTGAGTTGCCTGGTGTTCTCCACCAGGTGGAGATTTTCCATGATTTTGTCGATCCATCTACTCAAGAAGGTCCGACTGCTTATTTCTTGGTCGATGCCTTGCGTTTTGAGATGGCACGGGAGTTGCAGGAGCAGTTTATTGAAGAGTGGGATACTGTAATCAACTCGGCTTTAGCTACCCCGCCTGCGATTACAGAAATCGGAATGGCTGCATTGATGCCTGGTGCCGAAAAAGGGCTGACCATAGTTTCAGCAGGCGCCAGCAAATTAGCTGCAATCGTTACTGGTGAAACACTCAAAAATCGTGCCGACCGCGTCAAGCTTCTTCAGAATCAGGATAATCTTTCTGTGGAAGTGGTCCGCCTGGATCAGATTGCACCTCTAAAAACCAAGAAACTTCGTAATAATTTGAAGAACGCTCAGTTGATCGTGGTCACTGCTACCGATGAAATCGATCGTTTTTGGGAATCCAATCCTCATATGGCGCGCCGCATGCAAGATGATGTTTTTAGTCAGCTTCAACGCGGCATAAGAGTCTTATTCGGCATTGGGGTGAAACGGGTGATTATCTCAGCCGACCATGGATATTTAGCCGGAGATCAACTGCTACCTGGTCAAGGGATAGATTCTCCGGGAGGACAGACTACAGATCTCCATCGTCGTGTCTGGATTGGTAAGGGTGGCATGCAAATTCCCGGGACTCTTCGAAAACCACTTTCCGCTTTTGGCCTTGGTGGCGATTTTGAATTAGTGACGCCCTATAATCTAGCTTGTTTCAAAACACCGGGCGGTTCAACTGAATATTTCCACGGCGGATTGTCACTCCAAGAGCTGGTTGTTCCCGTTCTGGTGGTTACTCCTGGAAAAGAACCTATGTTTGATCAGGAAAGAATATTTGCTTGGGAAATCAAACCAGGAAGTCAAAAGATAACATCTCTTTTCTTCTCGGTAAATATTGGCGGTGTCTCGCAGGCATTATTCCAGGAAGCGCCAAGTGTTCGCGTTGAACTTCGAGAAGGCAGCAAAATCATTTCTCAACCAGTATCCTCCAGTTATGGATTCAATCCTGTCACTCGAGATGTTGTTTTAGAGTTCGATCCCACAGAGACTAGCAAGATGACGGAAAACACAATTACACTTCATATAATAGATAAACCTGCTTCACAATCTGTAAAGCTGTTTGTTCTTGACGCTGAAACGGGTATTAGCTTTGTAAAACCTCTCGATATTGATGTGGATCTGCTTGTTTAGGAGTTGATATGCCTGAATTAGATAGCAAAGCAACCGATATATTCGCTGGAAGGGTAGTGCGTAAAGACCTGGTTCGACAGGTTAAAGTGGGTGTCAATGCTCCTGTTTATGTATTGGAGTACCTCTTAGGAAAGTATTGCGCCACTAATGATCCGGCCGCTATAGATGCTGGATTGAAACTGGTCGATACGATTTTATCCGAAAGTATCATTCGACCTGATGAGGCGATGAAAGCCCAATCACGGGTAAAAGAAGCTTATACTCAAACCTTCATTGACAAAGTTATTGTTCGTTTAGATGGTACCAAGTATTGGGCCGAACTTGTCAATTTCAGTCATCAGTTTGTCCATATCCCGGATCAATACGTGCGAAAATACGATCGGCTTCTCGAAGGTGGAGTTTGGGCACAGGTAAAGATCGAATTTCGCGCAGATGAAGAAATAGGTGGTAGGGTCCGTCCATTCTTTATCACTGAATTACAACCAATACAGTTAGCATCATTCCAACTGGATGATTTTGTTCAGCGCAGGGCTGAGTTCACAACAGGCGATTGGCTGGATTTGATGATCCGAAGTATTGGACTTGAGCCATCATATTTCGAACGGCGTGTGAAATTGATGATGCTTGTGCGCTTGATCCCAATGATTGAGCGCAATTACAACCTGATCGAATTAGGCCCTCGTGGCACCGGGAAATCATTCGTCTACCGGGATCTTTCCCCTTATGCCATTCTGATCTCCGGTGGAAAAACCACTGTTGCAAACCTGTTTTATAACTTGAGCACTCGGAAAGTTGGTTTAGTAGGCATGTGGGATGTGGTCGCCTTTGATGAAGTCGCTGGCATCAAATTTAGTGATAAAACAGCAATCCAAATTCTGAAAGATTACATGGAAAGTGGCAGCTTCAGCCGTGGTCGTGAAGAAATTCCCGCAGAGGCATCAATGGTGTTCGCAGGAAACATCAACCAGCCGGTGGATATTCTGGTCAGGACAAGTACCTTGTTCCACCCATTGCCTGAAGAAATGCAGGATATGGCTCTGATTGACCGTCTCCATTTCTACCTTCCCGGCTGGGAAATGCCCAAAATGCACAATCAATTCCTCTCAGACCATTATGGTTTTGTAGTGGATTATTTAGCTGAGGCTTTTCGTGAACTGCGCCGACGCAATTTCACGACCCTATTAGATCAACATTTTTCTCTTGGTACGGATCTAAACACCCGCGATGCGAAAGCAGTCCGCAGATCGGTCTCTGGACTTGTCAAGTTGATGCATCCAGGGGGTGATCCTACCAAAGAAGAACTCCAAGAGTATCTCGAATTAGCTGTTGAGGGAAGAAGGCGTGTCAAAGAACAACTCAAGAAAATGGGGTCATTTGAGTACTATCAGACCTCATTTTCTTATATCGATACCGAAAGCATGCAGGAAAAATTCGTCGGCGTACCTGAAGAAGGTGGTCGTGCCCTTATTAGCCAGGACCCATTACCCCCTGGGAGTGTTTACGCTGCCGCGATGACAGATAGTGATACGGTTGCTCTTCACCGGATAGAAATCAGCCGGATGAGTGGAACAGGCAAACTTCGTATTACGGGCAACCCCGATCGTTCCTTGAAAGAATCAATAACCACAGCATATGACTATATGCGGGCAAACAAGAACCATCTCGGAATTGAGCGCGATATTGGAAGCTATGATTACCACGTTCAAGTAGTCGATTTGATGCAATCGAAAGATGGGGCTCAAGGTGGAGTAGCATTCTTTGTGGCTCTTTACTCCCTACTGCAGGATAAGCCACCAATGGCTGGATTGGTTGTTTTAGGAGAAATGACCATTCAGGGAAACATTATGGCTGCAAGATCTTTACTAGAGCCATTGCAATTGGTCATGGACAACGGTGGAAAGAAAATACTCATCCCCATTAGCAATAAGCGCCAGTTATTCGAAGTGCCTGGTGATTTGCTCGAACGAGTTGACCCTGTGTTTTACTCTGAGCCACTGGCAGCGGCACTAAAAGCGATAGGGGTTTCTTAGCTGAAAACCCAACACTTATAATACAATAAATGATTATCTTGGCCTGAATGGGTTGCGATTGATGCAATTACAAATTCTGGGTCAGAAGATAATGTCTTGATATGGAAAAATGAATAAAGT
This sequence comes from uncultured Anaerolineales bacterium, assembly GCA_964458115.1. GTDB lineage: Bacteria > Chloroflexota > Anaerolineae > Anaerolineales > UBA11858 > NIOZ-UU35. The sequence continues at coordinate 26,810 of CAYWIC010000059.1, forward strand.
TATAAACTCCCTATTAAAACCTGCAAAACTCTGGTCTCGAGATGATGTTTTATTAAATCCTAGTCCAGTACCACCCAATTCTGGAATTTATGCTTGGTATTTCGAAACAATGCCTCCGAAAGTTCCCATCACAAGGTCCCATTTCTGGCAGGGTATGGCGTTGCTCTATGTTGGAAATTCTCCGTCAAGAGAAAATAGCGCTAGAAACCTAAATTATCGTATTCGTGAACATTATCGAGGTAATGCGTATGGTTCAACTTTGAGAAAGAGTTTGGGCTGTTTACTTAGCGAAAATCTAGGTATTTATTTACAACAAGTTGGAGATAGTGGTAAGCGTATACATTTCGGTGAGGGTGAAAGCATCTTGTCTGAGTGGATGATGGAAAACGCTTACGTTACTTGGATGATTGTTGAAAAACCCTGGGATATAGAAGATGAGCTGATTTGCCAATTGAATTTACCGCTAAATCTAAAAGGCAATAAACACCATCCATTTCATCCAATCCTATCATCTGTTCGCAAGAAATGTATGCAATTGGCATTGAGATGAAAGTATCAAGCTGGAAATTTCCCCGTCATATTCACTTCGAACAAGCCTTACGAGAGATCGCCGCGAATTGGTTTGCTGAAAAAGGTTATCCAGTCAGGCAGAAAATGAAATACATTTTGGCCAGCAGAGATGATTGGCGCAAGAATATCATCTTGCCTGAAGTCGCAGCATACATTGATGATCAAAAATTACAACACGAACAAGCAAATTTGAGTTACCCACTACATAGATATCTCCATCACGGATTGAGTAGCCAGGCGATGTTATTCAATTTGGTCGGGCCGCTGATCGTGCGAAATGACCTGAAACCATTGAAATCTTCAATAGATGGAATTAGTCTTGAGTGGCCTAAAGGAGAAGTCAAAGCGGAATTTGAGTTTGAAAATCGGGAGGTGTTTAGGGAATTCCAAGGCCAGCCAACGTCAATTGACCTAGTAATTGGCGAAGACTTGAAAAGGCCGAATATTTTTGTCGAGTCTAAATTTGTGGAGAAGGAGTTTGGAGGATGTTCGCTGTTCGAAAAAGGGGATTGTGATGGGCGAAATCCAGCCCTGGATTTATCCAACTGTTATTTGCACCATATTGGCCGTCAATACTGGCTCTTGATGAAAAAATATAGCCTTCTTGATGGCCTATTAGCAAAAGAATCCACCTGCATTATGGCTGGTTATTACCAGTTCTTCAGGGAAGTCCTGATGGCACTTGAGTTGGGGGGCATTTTTATTCTTCTATGCGATTCCCGCTCTCCAACTTTTGCTTACCAAGCTAGAAATGTTCATAGGGGATTGATGCCATTCTTAATATCATTAATTCCTAGTCATCTTCATTCAAAGATCAAGGTTCTCTATATCCAGGAAGTTGTTATGGCAATCAAAGAAACAGATCGGCATGAATGGGTAGGGGAGTTTGAGAAGAAGTATGGCTTGATGTAGAGCAATGGATATCATATTTGTGATATGGAATACACTTTTATCCGCATAAAATAATCGAGAAGCGCGCCTGAGGACGCGCTTCTCCGTTCAGGCGGATGGCCTGAGGGGATTCAGATCATTCCTCGACATAATCGAGAAATTGGAAATCTTCGACAGCAATTTCCCACCAGTCGCGGGTCTTGCCATCGTCGTCTTCCCAGCGGTTGTTGCGCATCTCGCCTTCGATGTACACCAGGCGGCCCTTTGAGCCATACTGGTTGGCGAACTCAGCAGCCTGGCCAAAGGCCACGACGTTGAACCAGTCGG
>CAYWIC010000060.1:0-28547 GCA_964458115.1 uncultured Anaerolineales bacterium
TGTTGCCGGATATTGTCTCTCTATTCATTTGGTAAGGTGCGAAAAACAGGTTAAAGAGCTGCAACCCAATTCCCGGGTTGGATTGGCCATCAACTACAGAGGCATGATGCCAGCACGCAAGAGATCAATTTTAGATAATCTTCTGGCCAGCAACTATTCGAGAGTCTATAATGATTTCTTCGCTCGGGCTGCCATGGATGGTGTATTGCGCTTCTTCACCACAAGCAAGCGCATTCCCGAAGCAAAAGGGACTCAGGATTACCTGGGGTTGAATTATTACACGCGAGAGTATGTAGCTTTCAATCCATTTGCGCGCAGCAATATGTTCAGCAAAACGTTTTATGATTCTCAGTCTGAACTCAGCCCAAATGGATTTATCGCCAACGAACCGAATGGATTCTTCGAGGCGCTAAAATGGGGTCTGCAATTTAATGTCCCTATCCTCATCACCGAAAATGGGGTAGAAGACCCAGAAGATGCAATGCGTCGCCGGTACTTGATCCAACATATCCACCAGCTATGGAGAGGCGTGAACTTCAATTGGCCCATCGATGGGTACTATCACTGGAGCCTGGTGGATAATTTCGAATGGGAGCGTGGCTGGGCTCAACGCTTCGGTCTGTGGGAGTTGGATATCGAAACCCAAGCCCGTCGAAAACGACCCAGCGCAGATCTATTTGCCGCCATCGCTCAACAGAATGCGCTGTCTTCGGAAATGGTCGCCGAATTCGCGCCAGAGTTGATGGGAACCATGTTCCCTGGCTAATATTTAATGGTATAATCCCGGCCGCTGTGGGGAAAAAATCTACAATGGAGAGGTCGCATAGTCCGGTCTAGTGCGCGCGCCTGGAGAGCGCGTATACCGCAAGGTATCGAGGGTTCGAATCCCTCCCTCTCCGCCAGAAAAAAGCCGCAGCGATTGCTGCGGCTCATTGTTTCCCCTGATCTACTGGGTACGCATTTCATCCCATTGCGCACCTAACTCCAATAATTTCTCCTCACCCAAGATTTCCTCTGCAAGAGGGAAGGTTTCTTTTTCTTCCCGGTTGAAATGAGCCCGAGCAACTTTGATGGCTTGCAGCAGAGTCCGCCTGGCATGCCCCATACGCTTAATATCATCGAGATGGCCCAGCACATCCTGCATCAATTGCTCGATGCGATTATGATCTTCACGCACTTTCTTAACAGATTCATCCGAACCCATTTTTGATTCGATGGCAGCGAACAATAACTGATCTTCGAGTTCGGCATGTTTGGCAAGAAATGCGGCCAGTTTGGCCCCTGGCGTTCTTATTTCCGTGAGGGTCTTGGCTTCACTGGGGATGGTTGCTTCCAGATGATCGAATTCAACGGCAATCTCTTCATGTTCAGTGATAAATGCATCGGTTATTTTCATCTCTTCCTCCAATAATGTGGCAGCATATTGTATCACTGCTAATCTCTATCGATACATCTTGACTTTGCCATGCAGTTCGTTTTCTGCCTGGTGAACATTGGCATTTCGATGGATTCGCAGGGCTGGATACGTTTTCGACAATGAGCTTTGTACAGAGCATTTTACGAGCCTTCCAAATGCGCCTTGTAAGAAATCGATCACACCCTTGGGAGATGAATAACCCTTTTCAAATTGAAAAATCGCTGCAATGATTTCGAAGTTGCACCCCACAGCGAAGGCGTGGTTCAAGAACTTTCCTCCCCGAATACGCACTTTTCCACTGTAAAAACTCAACCAGGACTCATCTCCGTAAATATTCTCAGCACTGCAATCAATCAGATTCATTTGGCCATTAAAATGTGCACTGCCTGTAAACTCACATTGCTCGAAATGCAACTCGCCACGAAAAGCGCTGCCCTTTGCGCCGCTGCCGCCAAATCGAACGCGATTGAAACGGGCTTCGAGGTCGTCAGTTATTTCCACATACGGAAGGTAACTTTCCCCTATCGTAAGGCGTCCATTCTCAGCCTGCAAACCCACGACATTATTGCCATCCTCGTCTAAATGATCGAGGCCAAAAATTTCACAGGAGCCCCCATCCAGCTTGAGCATGGTAATTTCTCCACCCATGACAAAATCTTTGATCTTTAAATGCGGATGACCAGAACAGTCAACGCCAGTTGCGCCGACCACATTGGTCGAGAAAGCACAACCATCGATCTCTATCCTGGCGCTGTCGCCAACCTGCAAGAATTTTTCTGGGGTGCAAGCCTGTTTACTAAACCCATCTGCAAAATTGCTTTCTAAACCAACGAATGAAACAGAAGCATGATCTGCAACCTGGATGAGAGTCCCCCAACCGGTGATCTTAGATGCTTTAATCGTGGCTTCAACATTCCCTTGAAAGCAAATCACTGGCACTTCACCCAAACCATAGTAAGGCAATGAATCTCGGACCTCTTCGGGGATGAAATCGCCCTTATAGTTGAAGCCTGCATGGTGAATGATGATCTTGCTCTCACCGACCGCAATAATGCTCCCCCTCTGGTTGCTATAGAAAAAGTTAGGGCCTGCAGAACCAACTCCAAGGTAGGACCGATCAGCCGCTTGAAGAGCAGTACCCCCTCCAAAGAAGACATTATCACTCTTTAGAAAAAGCTGTGCTTCATATTGAACGCTGATCCCGCAAGTCGTGCAGTCCAGAAATTCACATCCTTCAAAGGTAACTTGACCTGCAACCACCTGCACAGCTGCCTTCGAACTGCTATTGCTAATGGTCAGATTATTGATCTCAATTTTTGAGCAATCAAGGTAGAGACAGTGATCGCTGGCTGACGTCAGGATGGCTGCCTCACCAGAGGATGGACCAATGATCTCCAATTCAAGCTCCGGATTGGTGATCATGATGGACTCGTTGTAGCGACCCGCTCGCAGATGGATAGGCAATCCATGGAGATTGTTGGCAACTGCGTCACCAAGAGATGTGAAATGGCCGCGACCCCTCTGGTCAACGATAATGCGGTCTCCAGGCAAATCAAGATCGGGGCTGCTCACATCATCTTGGGATAGTGCTGCCTCTAAAGGAGATGGGGTAAGCAATTGGTGGATTTCCCGCCTGACCTCCTTAATCTGCTCCCCTAAACCAGGGTCATCACTCGCGAGCTGAATGAACATCTCGTAATGGTTGATGACCAGCGCAGGATTCTTGTCCATTTTCGTCAAGAGCACTGCCAGCTCGTAATGAGGCTGCGGAACATCCGGCAGCAGCGCGATCAGCATCCGATAGCACTTTTCCGCACCTGCAAAATCTCCCTTTCGAACATTTTGCTGTGCTTGCTGGTAGAGTTCAGCGGGATTGCTGGACATGCCTGATTCCTTCGAATTTGTCGTGAAGCTTTATAGCTAATTGTACGCTTACTTGCTCTAGCACGCAATTTCAGAATCAATTACGGAACTGTGAGTGTCATATATTTCATTAGCATATCAGGAGTATCCCATCCTTTTTGTTGCATCAGTTCAAAATACGCCCGACGGAAGATCAATTCAGCTCTTATGGCCACTTCGCCGTCGGTGGCTGAAAATATGTAACGAGTGGCCATTGTCTCTCCGGCTGGTAAGCGAGTATCTTCGACAATCTTGGTTGGTGTCCAGTAGGCCGCCGTTGGTGATACATTCGTCCACATTTGCTCCAGGATCTTGGCGAAATATACGCCTGGGAGCCCTTTGAGATCTCCTGCCCAATCAGGCAAGGATGGGCCTTCTTCAAGTTGGAGAGGGTTGCCATCTTTATCGATTGCTTTGACAATGAGAAAAACTTGGCGAAGTGGCGAATCGGTGGGCAGATGGTGTCCTGCACCAGTGTTGGTGACCCCGGCATCCACGATGATCTGCTCCCCCTGACGTTGTGCTTCGACTTCCAGAGTAGCCGCGCTTTGCAATAAAATTTCATCCTGGGAGCCAGGGAAGAGATGCGTTGGCAGGGATTGGGGGTCACGCTCCACGCCACCCCGACCGGGGGCAAAATTGGTCATCTGACCGTCTGGCCGCATATGGCAGCTTTGGCAGGTTTGTCCCTCATCTGGATAAGGGCTGGCCAGCCACTCCGCGTAGGATTCATAGATGGGCACATCCCAAAAGCTAGCATTGTGGCATGGAGCGCAGAATTCGCTCTTCTGAGTCAGAGGTAGGTATGTATCCGGACCCACATCGACATCATCGAAGGGTCCGAAGAACAACTGCGGTTCTGGGTCTGGACGCAAGAGGTTATAGGACAGAATGCCGGTCATATTCTGGAATGGCAACCCTGTTTGTGAGTCGAGGATTGCCGAATTGATTTTATGACAAAAATCACAGTGCACTCCCTGGGCATCAACCCCTTCTACCTGGTTTGGATCAATACCATAAGGGTCTGCAAGCGCTGCTGTGGGCAGGTGACAGGTGGAACAGTTACCAAAACTGTCGGGGAAATCGAGTAAATAGCCTTCGCCATAATAGGGTTCGTCTTCATCAGGTGGCAGGGGTACCTGACCGTAATCCTGCACGAGAGTATGACGCGTCAGGGGACTTTGGCTACCCAATAGATCAGTCCCGTTGTATAGCGACAAGAAGCGCTGATTGGCATTCCCCAGGGCATGTGCCGAGGCTGCCCATTGCGGGTTGATGGTATCGCGGTGACAATCCTGGCAACCCAATTCAATCTGCTCGACCAGGGGTATGAAGACAGAATCATAGGATAGTCGAGCCGCCAAACTTAAGGATGCCTGGATTATTTTTTCTTCAAAAGTGGATCGACCTGTGACCGCCGGAGGTACCCACTGGTATTCCACGTTATCTGGCTGCATATAGGAGCGCAGCTCAATGACGATCTCATTAGTCCAGGGATAAACTTTCAAGCCATTGATATGATAACCGTCTTTCCAGGCGGTAACAGCCAGAGATTTCGCCGTACGAAAACCACTAAGAACGAAGTGACCGGTTGCATCGGTTCGAGTTTCGATCTCGGTGGCTTTGACCCGCACAACCGCGTCGGCAATGGGAACACCATCGCTCAATACCCGGCCTTCAAGCGTCCCTTGGATTCGCAGGGATGAAACTAGGGTAAGGAGAGTCAGAACGAATAGAATCGCTGCTCGAAAGGCAATTCGTTTTCTCATGATCGGGGGATAGACCCCTGGGGCTTGGAAAACCCCAGGGGTCTCCAGTTTTATTACGGCCCAACCAGGCTGTCGAATTCCTCCTGGCTGAGGGTGCTCAGGCGAAAGACTCCTTCTCCCTGGGTACCGGCGTAGAGTGTGGAACCATCTGGTGAAATATCCAAAGAAAACACCGCCCGGGTACGCAAACCGTCATTGAGAAGACGCCAGCTAATGCCACCATCTTTGGACAAGTATACTCCGCTGAACTTGGTACCGGCGTAGACTACTTCGGGGCGCACCGGATCGACCACAATGGCACTGACACGCTCATTGGGATCCATACCTGTGCTGCGTCGAGACCATGTTAAACCGCCATCTTCGCTCTTAAAAACTCCGCCATTTGATGTGGCCGCATACAAGACATTGGGGTTTTGATGATCAACCGCTAAATCCATAATCAATTTTGAATCCAATCCTGCCGATCTGTCTTCCCAAGATTTGCCGCCATCAATAGTTATAAACACTCCGTCTCCAGCCGCTGCAGCCCAGGCAGTATTTGCATCTTCAGGGTGAACAACGATACGGCTGACCGATGCACCCTGGAAAGGAAGATCGATCAACTCTTCCCATGTGTGTCCACCATCACTTGAAATCTGTACGCTGAATGCGGCTTCAGCATCACAAGCACTCCCTTCTCTATCTGATAAGCAACCCCATGTCCCGAAACCACCATATACGATGCTTGGATCGGAGGGCGCAAAACTAAGTGAATATGGCCCGGTTTGTATGTGTGTCGGCAAACCACATAACCGGTCACAATCCTCATAGATGAATTCCCAATTCGCCCCGCCATCCCAACTCTCATAGATTTGAGCCTGCTGTGCCTCGGCAGCCAAGATATGCAGTGGGTTTTGCGGGTCGATTGAGATCGTTGGCCCATCTTGAATTCTTCCACCAGCTGGGGTTATTCCTTGCCAAATGATGCCTCCATCGGTGCTCACTGATGGGCCGCTGCGCCCATTGACATAGACGATAGCCGGATTTTGAGGATGAACACTTACATCCCAAATCTCGGCGCCTGTATACCCGGTACTTGCAGATATCCAACTGGTCCCACCATCTTCCGTGAGGAAATTACCGCCTCCATAATTATTTACAAATAGCCTGTCCGGATTTTTAGTATCCACCAACAGATCCATAGCAACGCCTGCGCTCATGCGAGAAGGTCTCCAGCTTGTTGAGCCTTGGGAATTACGTCGTTCCCAGGTGTGACCGTTATCCCTGCTGATGTAGAGTGAATCTCCAATCACATACCAGATATTGGGATCTTCGGGAAAGATTTCAACGGAATTCAACCCATCGTCTTCGATTATTTTTTCCCAAGATACGCCTCCATTCCTGGTTACGTACGCTGCATTACCTTCGCGATAAGTGACATTGTGCGATGCGGCAAGCAAAGTTTGAGAATCCTGCGGGTGGATAATTAATGAGACGATATATAGGTTTTCTAAGCCAGTGTTTATTTCAAACCAGGTTTCCCCGCCATCTAGGGACTTCAATACCCCCACCCCGCCAGGCGATAAGGTATTTGGATCGGAGTTGGCCGCTTCCCGGTCAAAAACACCTGATGCAATATACAAGATATTGACATCGGTTGGGTCGATCAGGACATAGCGCACCAGGTTATCGCCGCGCCATATGGCCTGCCAGTTTTGGCCGCTATTGGTCGATTTATAGACCACACCCTGGGTGCGATCGAACCCAATACCCCACTGGGGTTCTCCAGCCCAAAGGGAGCTGTCAATCTCGCCAGCGACATAGACAACATCAGAGTTGCCCGGTTCAACGGCTATTGTTCGAATGGTCAAGCCGTGATCCTCGACAATTCCGTTGGAGTATTCTTGCCAAGTTGCTCCACCGTCTGGAGAGCGGTAGACACCGCGCTGTCCGGTCATTCCAGCCCAAATGATCTCAGGGTCATTGGGATCAATAGTCAAGCTAAATGCCGGAATAGCATCCCCAGATGGGCCGGTACGCGCATTAATTCCTTCATTGATAGAGAACCAGGTAAAACCACCATCGATGCTCTTATGAACCCCTGCCCAGGCATCCGTGACATACATGATTGCCGGATTTTCGAGGTGCATACGAATATCATAGCCTAACCCGCCTTGCGGGCCACCCAAACGTACCCAGGTTTGATCGGTTAGTAACTCGCCTTCATGGCTGCCTACAACCACTGCAACCACACCGGCATCGTATTCCAGTTCTGCCGGGGATCTGCCAGCAACTGATCTTTCCGTGGAATCAATTTCATTCACTACTGGGGTATGCCCATCGAAATGCAGGTTGTCATTATCTTCACCACCATCTCCAAACCAAACATCAACCTCGAGCAGGTTTATCAATTTAGGCGATCCTAGTTCCTCCAAATCGACGCGGGCCTCTAAGATACTCCCCAATTCGAAAGAAGACAATGAAGTCTCACCTAATGATTCGAAATTGGTAGTAATATCGCTCATGAACCCATTTTGTCCGGGAGTCCAGGAGATCAGAATACGTCGATTGTTAGCCTGGAATTTCAGATCGAACTGGATTAGATACGCGGACGGATCAGCCACTTCGATCATGAAGTAAAGGGCATCCTGGTTCACGAAGGCGTACCCTGCCAGCAGGTCGAAATCGCCATCGCCTTGCTCGTCGGTCTGAAGCAATTGGCGTCCTTCCCAATCGTCGGCCTGGCCATCGATGATGATTTCTGTGATGCCAGTTTCCGTTTGCTGATCATTCTCCTCAACATCATCGTCGCCGGAATCATCTGCGACGCTATCTTCTTCCGAAGGCATTTCTTGAGATGATTCTCCCTGGGAAGAATTCACTGCGACTTGCTGCGCGCCATCCAATGAAACAACAAGGAAATCGTCGAATTGGGCGTGTGTACCAGCGCCTACGCCCATCTCAATGATACCTGCCGAGGAGCTGTCGTCCGTCACGCTGAAGACCAGATCACCATCAAGGAGCAGGCTGATCTCCCCACCGCTCACATCCAGGCGCAAGTCGTGCCACTCATCCGGCGCAAGGTTTGCAGTTTCTTCAGCCAGCGTATTCCAGCTATTGGCATTCGGGATATGACCGAGGACGACATAGGCATTTTCACCCATCCCCATGGCAACCTGGTAAGGGCCGCTCTCGGATATGTGGAAATTGATATAGATTTCACTCCCTTCTACACTGTCAGAGAGGTATTTGAAACGGTAGTTGAGCGAATAGTTTGCCCAATCGGCATCGCCTATCTGAAATGCTGGGTTGCTTGCCCCGTCGCGATTGTCGATTTCTGCCACGACATTGCCATCTTGCGCTTCGGTTAGCTGCCACTCGCCTTCGATGATTTCAAACCCATCGATAACCCCATCGTCCAGTGAAGCTTCCAACAAAACAGGCTGACCTCTCAAATCAGCAACCTGAGTAAGCGGATCGGCCTGCTCATCTGCCTCGCTCGGCAGGGGAATTTCTTCTCCTGGCTCTGACACCAATTCGGGTGATGCGCAAGAAACGAGCAAGAATTGGCATACTGCAAACAACAAAAGAGATATCATCTTTAGCTTTTTCATCACATTTTCCTCCAGTACCAATAATGATAGGAGTTACACACTTGAAGTGGAGTGTGCTGGGAATAGGTGGTGGGGGCGGAACTCCCACCACCTATTCCCAGCGATAATCTACCTTAACTGCGTAAGTCCCAAAAGATTGCGATTATTCCTCTGGTTCAACTTCATCCACAATGGGCACGGCGAAGACGATCACATGATCCCCTGTAAGAATATCGTTATCTACAAGGATGTTTACTTGGAAACTCTCGATGTTTTTGTCTTCTAGCAGGAAGAGGGGAATCTTCAACTCGACGGCTTCACCCTGAGCCTGGTGAGCTCTACGGCTGACCCCAAGCATGACATCGCCATTTCGCACCACGAATTTGTTGTCTCTCGGATCAAAATCGAAATGATACCCGGTGTCGGGAGTCCTGAGCATCATCTCGTAAAGGAAGAATCTGCCAGGTCGATAAAGCTTGATCATAGCGTAGAAATACTCGGAATTGATAAAGGCGCGCACTTCGCCAAAATCCGGGCTGTCGGATATGTTGTCACCAGCCGGGTCGATTGTCAAAATGGGGTACTCTTCCCAATCGTCGACTTTTCCGTCGATGGTGATTTCAGTGATCTCGCGCAGGGTTTCGAATTGCCTGGATTCTGGCAAGAGAGTGATTGCAGGGTCGATTTTTGTCAGCGGATCACCTGAAACATAATGCAAAGGAAGGATGGCGGTGCTATCCAGCGACTCATAATCTTTATCAAGAGCGGCGACCACAATAATTTTGGGGTTGGTGTGCTGGAAACCCCAAAACGGGATTCTGATCTCTATGACCTCCTCAAATGCAAACTCCCAATCATACAGCGGTCCGAGGCGGTGGAATAAACCTTCATCAGACGACACTTCGAAAAGATATACACGGTCGACTTCCGGAAAGTACATCAATATGGCGATGTGATCTACAAGATTCATTTCATACGGTTGGATGTTCAAGAGCAGCTCCCCCTCCGAAACCAGGGCGCGCACCTCGCCGAGGTCTACTGAACCCTCGTGCTGATCCCCCTGTGGATCCACGCCAATGGGTGGCAGCGCCGCCCAGTCATCAGCCATCCCATCAATGGTGATTTGAGCGGCCTGCTCATTGATCTGATCCGAGGTCAGTTCTATAACTTCAGCAGATTCAGACAGCAAATCGAAGAGCATAAAATCATCCAATTGAATGAGAGCTTTCCCAATGACGGACAATTCCAATCCGCCAACTGAGTGTTGGCTTCATCCACAACAATCAATTTTTGATCATCTATGTAAACTGTTCCTTGCCCATCTTGGGCCTCAAAACGAAAGGTGTGCCATTCACCATCCAAGAAAGGAATTTCGATATCTTGAGCTGATCCATCACCTTCGAAGCTGATTCCGGGGCCACCAAGAAGGGCACCATGATATCCATGCTCCGCAAAAAAGAAACCAATAAACATATGGTCGGCTTCATTTGCGAAATCTAAGAAGCGGAAATCAAACTCCACGCCGTAATCTGAAAGTAAATTTCCTTCGAAGCCCAAATTTGCATTCCAGCCGGCATCAGAGTCCTGCGTATCGATCTGGTAAACCATGTTCCCCGTTTCATTCTCCACAACAGTCCAATTTTCAGGATCAGCTAGAAACTTTGCAGGAGAGCCATCTTCGAAATCTTCATCGATCAAACGAAGGTGAGTGGGAATCGGAGCGGGTAGTTCGGAATCGATCACAACGGGAGCAGCTTCTACAGGTTGGGATTCTTCGACAGAATCGTCCCGCGGCTCGACTTCACTGGGTGCAGGTTCTTCTGCCATGATCACTGATTCAGGCATGAGGGCGATTTCTTCCTCAGTTAATGCTTTGACAAGAAATTCATCGAATTGGGCATGGGTGCCTGCGGCCACGCCAATGTGAATAAAACCTTCCGTGGAGTTTTCATCGCTGCCAGAAATGAGCAGGTGATCGTCCAGATAAAGGTTAATCCGTCCGGCTGTTACGTCCAGCCGCAAAGAATGCCACTCGTCGGGGAACAAATTAAATGAGCTTTGCCCTAATGTATTCCAACTTCCGTCGCTAGAAATATGACCCAAAATCACATAGGCTTCTTCGCCCAACCCAATGGCAACTTGAAACAGGTCATTGGTCCCAATGTGAAACTCGAGCGTGATTTCTGACTCGGGCACACTGCCAGGAAGATATCGAAAGTTATAGTGGAGTGAATAATCCGACCAATAATCTTCCCCCATCCTGAGTAAAGGGTTACCAGGTCCTTCAAGGTTGTCGATCTCGGCAACAATATTCCCACCTTCTCCAGTGACCAACTGCCAATCTCCTGCGAGGATCGAGATGGGATCAAAAACGCCCTCATCAAAATTGTCCTTTAGCAAAATAGTTTCTGTCGAAACCTCAGAGATTTTGTCTTCAGCTTCTTCCGGTTCCGATGAACCTTCGAAATTGATCAATGGTGGTGAAGATTGCCCACATGCTACGAGCAACAATCCAACACCGAAAACAAACCCTAAAGCTTTCTTGCGAGTGTTCACCAAATTCTCCCTTCGTACCAATAATTGCATCAAACCGTCATCACACACGAATCTGAAACATTTGCTCAGTAGACTTAAGCAATCATCAATACATTACTAATCTTTTTGAATGAGTTTGAATTTAAGTGTGTTGTGGCAACAATTTTCGTCCCCAAAAATGCTAGCCTTAGGATGTGCCATCTCATTCTCCTCACCATTAAAACCACCAATAAAAATACTCTCCTTATTTATAGTGGTACTCGGCGATGCGGAGAATATAGACTTTTTATATCTTATTTAGATAAAAAAATCAAGTTACTCGCGTACTACTCTTTAATCAGTCGATCATATCGATTCCAAAAAGGCGCGATCATCGAAACATATATCACCACTGCGAATATATTGATTAACCCACCCCACAAGCGCGCCCATCCGTACCCGGCCATCTCTCCACCGACGCGTAGCAAAAGTGAGAGATGCAGTAAAAGCAGCGGCAAATAGAATACTGAGCGATATTGAATATCCAATCCCAATACAGCAGGAAAGATAATCGGGGCATGCCCGAACACCATGGCGAAAACAAAACCCAGAAAAACCCCATGGAGCATAGCATCATAAATGGGTCCGGCAACCACCCCCCCATAAAGAATGCTCAACGCTCCTGAAACGAGCAACCAGGCATACCCACTCAGTAAACAAACCGCGATAAAGCGCGTCAACCCATCTTGATTGACCGTTCGGCGCGCTATATCAAATTTGAACAGCCAGATCGCCAGCCCAATCATCCCAGCACCCATGATGCGCACGCCTAGATCCCAGGAGATCAACATCAGGACAAGCCCCCCAAGATATACCACTGTGACGAGCATGTAGGAGACGTTGCTAAAGCGAGTGCGCGGCATCATGCGGCTCAATTCGAGACGTTCACCTGCGATGGTCAAAACAAGAAAACCTGCCCACCAGAAAACAAGTTTATGAATAGGCCAACCAAAAAGCCATAGCAGATCTCCTACCAATAATGCTAGCGCTCCCAATGCCATAACAATTGTATAGCCCGTCAGATGCTGATTCAATACCACTGCGAATATCATCACCAACCATAGTGCACCAAGGGCTAGCAAAATTGGTCCTGCAAGGCCTCCAACACCCAAAGCAATTAGCACACCGCCTATTCCATTCATGAAAGAGCCAAGGTATGGCCACCGTTTGCCCAACGCCACGGCGCGCTCCAGGCTAATCAATGTGCCGAAAAAACCCGCTACCATCAACGGTCCGTGGCTGATCGGCAACGTTGGGTGCAAAGCAGGCCAGCCCCAGCCCAGCCTGATCAGACCTGCCCAGGCGGCGGCGATCAAGGTAACCATCGCCAAGAACACCAACGGAATGTGAATTGAATTCTTATTCGACACTGTATTTAGGAATCATTGACGGGGCAATTTATCAAAAGCAGTAGCATCACTACCTTACTCGTTGCCAGAATACTGTGGGGTAGATGGGGTTCCATATGAACCCATGTGCCTGCGTTGGCAGTTTTTTCGTCTTCCCCCAGGGTTATTGTCGCTTCCCCTTCCAAAAAGTGAAGGATGGCTGGCTTGGCGGCGGTGTGTTCAGAGAGTTCCTGACCTGGGGCAAACCCAAACAGGATCCCCTTTAGTTGATCACCATCATAAAAGGTACGGCTGACAATGCTGTCCGAAGGAATCTCAGGAAGTATTTCGATCAGGTTTTCATGAAAAGCATAGTGGATTGACATTAAGTTATCCTTTCATCCCCAACCCAGGGTTTGCCTGGCTTTTCTTGACATCATGATTGGGTCCCAAGGCGGATCCCAAATTAATTCGATCTTCACATGGCGGGCAGCTTGAAATTTCGCCCGGATCGTGTTCTCCACATTGCGGGTGATGACAGCATGCAAAGGGCAAGTTGGAGACGTCATAGTCATGCTAACATCCACGCGGTCAGATTGAACTACCACATCATACACGAGTCCCAGATCGACGATATTGATACCAACCTCAGGGTCTTTGACGTACTTTAGCGCTTCTCGAATTTTTTCTTCAGTCATGATTTTGATCATTATTCACGGATAGATCAGCTTCAGAAATCTGATTCAGTTCACCCAAAAACTGTTCAGGTGGATAGCCATAATTGCGCAGAGCATCCTCGAGGGTATCGAAAATCGCCATCTGACAACCAACGCAAATCATGCGATGCTCCAAGAAAACGGGGATCGTGTCAGGGTGCAACTCCATGATCTCTGCAATGGTTGAATCAAGAGTTATAGCGCGATTATGCATTTTCGTACCAGCGAGGATAAGGCAGACGCATGAATGCCTGGAAAATTTCCAGGCATTCATGCACATCACAACCTAATACACATCATTCACTGTATTGAAGACATTGAACTTACCCGTTGGGGTAATCAAATCTGGGATGCGGGCGATCTCTTCGAGAGAAGCATCATCGTAGATTACGATCTCGCCGGTCTGGCCAGGTTGATCGGCCGTGCCCCAGATGCTGACCCAGATTTGGGTTCCTTGCTTATTGTATTCGAAGTGCACCGCCCGGCCGTAGCCCGCAGCCTCCCAGCACTTGAAGGTTTGTGTGGGATTCTCCTTGGCGATCACGCAGATCGAACGCTGGATGACCTCGTCAGAGTTAAGCACGTGATCGGCCCAAATCCACTGGCTATTAGGGTGCGTTTTGATGAATAATCCACCACCCCCAAGGAGCTGGATATTACGAACAACCTGCCAGGCGCTATCAGGAAATTCTTCTGGGTCGGTCCCAATAGCGATCAATGAGCCCTCTCCAAGGTGAGATGTACTCCACACTGGGCCAAACTCAGGATCAACCCAATTCGCACCGCGCCCAGGGTGCGGTACGGCGGGTGTATCCACCAGTGCAATCAGATCTCTTTCCAAGGCATCTACAACAGCCACTTTGTTAGCCTGGTTGGCAGCTACCATGAAATATCGCTGAGACGAATCCCAGCCGCCGTCATGCAGGAATCGTTCAGCCTCGATCATCTTGATCGTGGGGTTCTCTGGATCAGAATAGTTCACCATCCAGATCTGGCCAGACTCTTTGACATTGATGATCCACTCCGGAGCATAGTGCGAGGCCACAATTGCAGCAACGCGCGGCTCGGGGTGGTATTCTTCTGTGTCATAGGTGTAACTGCGCGTGCTGACAACTTTGAAGGGCTCCAATGTCTCTCCGTCTAATACGGCAAAGTGAGGTGGCCAATAGCAACCTACAACGGCATATTTATCTGTAAAATCACCCGCTTCACCATTATATTTACTGGTTTCCACTGAACGAGCATCATAGCAGGTCTGCACCTCGGCCACTTTGTCAGGGATTTCCATCCACAGGTCGATCAATGCCAGCCTGCCATCGCGACCTATCGTATAAACATAACGCCCCGTAGCAGACATGCGCGAGATATGTACAGCATAGCCTGTATTGACATTGTTGACCACCTCATAAGTGTCACCATCGATGATCGCCACCTGCCCAGCATCACGCAAGGTCACGGCAAAGAAGTTCTCCCAATCGCGGTCGTGTTGCGGTGAATCTGGACGATCTTGCGGCTCTACGAAGACCTTCCAGGTCGCCAGCATTTGATCCAATGACATCTCAGGGGGCTGAGGGGGTTCGTTCTGGATGAACTTGGCCATCAATTCCGCCTCATCTTCCGTGAGGACACCTTGTTTACCCCAATCGGGCATGCCGCGCGGCGTTCCATTAAAGATGATCGACGCCAGGGCAACAGTCCCCTTCGGAAGAGTCAAATCCGGAGTCAATCCAGGACCCGTGGCGCCTTTTCGCAGCACGCCATGACATCCCGCGCAGCGCTCGAAAAAGATTTGCGTCGCTTTCTCGAATTCAGCATTAGAGAGAGCTGGAGGGCCAGATTGCTCCGAGGCAACCGGCTCCGCTCCTTCGAGGACGTTATCAGGAAGACCAGCGAGATAATGTACAACGATATCCATTTGATCATCCGTTAATATATCCGCCAATGTGGCAGGCATTTGGCCCGGCTGGCAGGGTCCACTGGGGCAGTCTGGCGCAACAAAGACGTCTGGATCTTCTATCGCTTCTCGAAGATAATCGTCAACGTTTTCTGCTGAGCCCAAATATCCACTGCTGGCGAGAGTCTCTTGCGCGACCTCGCCCATCCGTGACAAATCCGGACCGATAATTCCAGAAGCACCTGGGATCCCCGGAATCACGTGACAGGCGATGCAGCCTCCACCTTGGAAAGCCGCGACCACCTCCTCGGGACTGGCTTCGGATGGGTCCTGTGCACCACACGCACTCACCATGAGCACCAGTGCCAGCCATACTCCGACAAGAACTCGATTATTATTCATAAGATTTTCCTCCTGTACACATCAACGAATCTTATGATGATCGTACATCAGGAAAACTAGTGCGTCTTTGCGCTGGCGCAAATATTGGACTAAGTCAGGCAAATTAGACTGGTTACTTTCCCCGTAATGCGACTACAAATCACATAAATCTTCCACATCAAATGATTTCTGCTCACCCAAATCCTGGGGAATGTCTTCCGCGATCATGACCAGTCCATGGGGAGCCAGGATCATAACCTGTTGGCGTTTGCTCTGTACCAGACCCTTATTCTCCCACTCTTTGAGCACCCGACTGACCGTGTAGAGTGTGGTACCCGTCATCTCAGCCAAATCCTGGCGCGAGAGCGGTAAATCGATCAACACTCCCTGATCTGTCTTATACCCCGACTGGCGCGCCAGCCTTAGGACCGTTCGAGCAATCCGCTGCTCGACTCGCTGTGTCGATAATTCTCGAACTCGATTTTGGAATTCACGAATTTGCCCAGCCATGATGTGCAAGGCATTTAACGCTAACCGCGGCGAACGCTCCATCAGGCGGTTCATAGTGGCGCGATCCCAGGCCAATACTCGGCAAGTCCCAACGGCCTCGGCTGATACGGGATAAGCCACTTTCTTCAAGATCGCGATAATCCCAAATACGCGTCCCGGAATCAGGTATCCCAAAATCACTTGCTGTCCATCAGGTGTCACCTGGGTGAGTTTGACTTTGCCCTCAATCAAAACATAGGCGACCTCCGCTGGGTCTTCTTCCATGAAGAAATACGTTCCATCTCCCATCTCTCGGATATTTGCCGCCGCGATCACAGGGTCAAATTCTTCTACGCTTAGATGGCGAAAAACGGTTGCCGCGCGGGCTATTTCGATCTCCGATTGAGCAAGCTGCATGGCTCAATTCTAATCCATAAATAGAGCAATTGTGTTAGAGTTATCCTATACGTGTGCCAATTACAGGAGGTGCCAGATGAAGATTGCCTTCCAATTAGGAATCACGTTCCTTTTGTCTTTCGCCTTGTTTTCATGCGAAAGCGTAGGGGAAGTATGGGCTCAAAAGGTGACCTCAGATGGGGATTTGGTGGGCATCGTCTTCCAAAATGGGGTCGAATGTTTGGGTGAGGACGCCCAACCCAAGCAAGGGGATGTTCTCTACCTCTCCTCCGAGGGTGATGACAGCAACCCCGGCACAGATTCCGCTCCCTTAGGCACGCTGGCCTACGCCCTTTGCAACCTGGTCCCGGGACAGACGTTGAATATCGCTCCAGGCTTTTACCAGGAATCCGTCATTATGGGCGCCTTCGGAGATAGTCGCGCCCCCATCGTCATTCGCGCCCTCCTGGAGGGAGACGAGCGTCCTGTGCTAGAGGGCGAATCCACCCGTAGCATCGGCATCGCCTTAGTGGAGAGCACCAACATCATCGTTGAAGGTTTGGAACTTCGAAATTATCTCGATGAAGGCCTGCTCATCCTGGAAGGGTCGGATTTCATCATCCGAGACAACAAATTCACTGCCAACGGGCGCGCCTCCGTCGACCCAGACCTCGATGAAGAGGGCTTTGGCATCAACGTTTTGGGCGCTAACGAAGTACTCATCGAAGGCAATCAGGCCTCTGACAATGGCCCCAACCAGGAACGCTGGGAGAACTATGCCCTGGGGACCGGCATCAACACATACGGGAACCGCAACGTGATCATTCGCGATAACTACGTTCACGGCACAATTGGCGGGGGCATCCTTGTCGAGGACAGCGAAAACGTGCTGGTGGAGAACAACCGTATCGAAGAGAACCAGCTCGACGCCAACGGCGATTACTGGGATGGCGGCATCTGGGTGGATGGAGGCGCGAACATCACCCTTCAGGGTAACCAAATCTCCAACCATAATGGGCCAGGGATCGTGCTCAGCGACGAGGACGTGCAATATCCCGAAGCATCTTATGGCTATGTGGTCAAGAATAATAAGATCACGCGTAACCTGGTGGGGATCTGGATGTGGAACTGGGGCATGTGCCCTGTAGAAGAAAGCATCGTTTCTCTACAGCAAAACCAATTAGATGGCAACGATGATGGAGAAACCTGGTGTACCGATTGGGAATGTGGTGTGGGGGAGGCGTGCGAGTAAAAATGAATAGGAGACATGGCACACCCCGAATTTAATGTTCGGGGTGTGCCATGTTTTTTTGCCCATCCCCCCGCTTCGCGCCCCCCCTTCCCCATTTCTGTGGAACTGGGAAGGGGGGATATTTACGAAAAAATAAGGCTCCTGCAGCGCTTTGCGCTGCTGGAGCCTTATTTTTTCGATTATCAGCGAGAGAGTGGTTTCCTTGCACTCTCTCGCTGCCCCGGCACATGAGTGCCGGGAGTGATGTTCTACTGAAAAACGCTACAATTCTTAAATTTGGGGTGACTCATGTCTGTATCCGCTTACATTAAATACATGATGGCGATCGCGCCCCCAGCGAGGCCCATGTTCTTCAAGAACTGAGTCATCTCGACCATCTTCATATTCTCATCATCAATGGCCCAGAAATTGTGCATAAACATGGCCGCACCAAGCAAGAATGCGACGACAATCCAGCCGGCAACTTTGGTTTGGTAATTGAATACTAAACCTAGCAAACCTGCAATCATCGCCAAGCCCGACACAATCACCGTGAATTGCGCCATAGGTACTTTCTTCGAGGCAGCATAATCTGTCATGGCCTTCATATTCATGAAATGCTGCATAGCCATCATCGCCAGAGGCAAAACAAAGATAATTCGACCTGCGATTTCCATAATACATCTCCTTTTGTGAATCAATTAGGTGCTTGTACATTATCGGACATCAACAAGTATTGTTTTCTTACCAAAAATGTCATAATTATTGTCTTGATTGTATGCTGGGACCCCTATATCTGGGGAACCGCCCCGGCGATTCCTAGAGAGCCATCTCATTTCAATATGGTAGTATTTAGTATCAACGGTTTACTTTGATCTAACATATCCATGAGAACAAACCTTTTTTCCAAATTCACAAAACCCAGCTATCAATTGGCATTGCGCGATTTCCAGCGGGCCCGAAAACAGGCGGTCATGCAACAAATCTTATCCCGCTTACGCGGTGATGCTGATAAACTCCTTGGTTTTGACGAGGTCCGCCAACAATTACGAGGTACGGGAGAATCCATTAAGCGCGGACTGCAAGAAATTCCGCTAGATAAGATTGTGGGCAGTGTCGCCCGATATGGAGATTTCACGCGCAGTTTTCTACCGAAACGGGATGAAGACGAAGAACGTTGGGCGGGGGTTAGAGCGGCCGTAGACGATATGGTTGGCATGCCACCCATCGATGTCTACCAAGTGGGAGATGCGTATTTCGTCCAGGATGGCAATCATCGCGTTTCCATCGCCCGCCAATTGAATAGTAAAACCATATCAGCGTATGTGATCGAAGTTCCAACGAGAGTTCCATTAACGGCAGAGGATGATCCCAACGATATCATCTGCAAATCCCGTTATGCCGCCTTTTTGGAAAAAACCAATCTTGACAATCTACGCCCTGACGTTAACTTGCTGATGACATTTTGCGGGCATTATCATTTCATTCTCCACCAAATCGAAACGGAATACAACATCCTTTTAAAGGATACTGATGCACAAGATGAAGATGAATTATGGAAAAAAGCCGTTGAGAATTGGTACGACTTAGTATACTTGCCAGTTGTACGAATCATCCGTGAACTTGGCATCTTGCACCACTTTCCTGAGAGAACGGAAGTGGATATGTATGTACTGCTCTCCGAACGGCAGGTGGAATTAGAAGATGATCTTGGCTGGCATGTGGATTTAGAAACTGGCGTCTCTGACCTGATCATCAAGGAAGAACAGTCCCATAACTTCTTAGGCAATATCCTCAGAAAAATTTCTCCCTTTTTGGATAGAGGCCCTGCACCCGGTATCTGGCGGCGGCAGCAATTGATCCGCCATCGTTATCACCGCCTATTTGAACATATTCTCGTCCCCTTGGATGGCAGCGAAGAAGGCTGGAGAATGTTCGAATTTATTTTGGATGCCGCTCAATTTGACGGTGACCATATCCTAGGTCTTCATGTGGTTACGGACAAAAAGTTAGTAGAGAGCACGCCTGTAAATCAAATGCGGGAAAGATTCAACCAGAGTTGCCAAGATGCAGGGATCAGGGGAGAATTTGCTGTAGAAGTAGGCAGCAGTCCCGTCAAATCGATCTTGAAACATGCTGCCTGGGTCGATTTTGTCATCGTCAACAGCACCCGCCCTCCCGTAGATAAACCCCTCGCCCGGATCAGCCCCGACTTGATCCAGATCATTCAACAGTGCCCGCGGCCCATACAGGTTCGCCCCGATGGCACCGAATCAGATTACAGCCACGCGCTATTAGCATATGATGGCAGTCCAAAATCGGATGAGGCCCTTTTTATTGCCACCTATTTATCCGCACGTTGGAAAAAAGACTTGACCGTTGTCACGGTTCAAACAGAAAACACAGATGAGTCTGACCTGGAAAAGGCCAGAAACTATCTCACCCAGAACGGGCTTAGAGATGTTAACTACGTTCTGGAAAAAGGTCCTATTGCAGAGACCGTCTTGAGGACGGCCAACGTTCATCACAGCAATTTGCTCTTCATGGGTGGCTTCAGTTTTCGCCCCCTCAGGCATCTAACTCTTGGGAGCACAGCGGAACACATATTGCGTGAATTCCGCCATCCCATGTGGGTGTGTCAATAAGTCAAACAAAAATAGTGTGCTGGGGCTTCGACCCAGCACACTATTTTTGTATTTTTACTCCACTGTTACGCTCTTGGCCAAATTTCTGGGTTGATCCACATCCAGGCCGCGTAAAGCGGCGATGTGGTACGCCAGGATCTGCAAGGGGATCACTGTAGTCACCGGGCTGAGCATCCACGGGGTTTCCGGCACCCAAATGACTTCATCAGCCACAGGAGGGATCAGTTCATCACCATCGGTCGCCACGGCAATCACACGCCCGCCGCGGGCTTTGGCTTGCTCGATCTGGCTGAACATCTTCTCATACCAGGGATCACGCGGGGCAATCACCACCACGGGCATTTCCGAGTCGATCAATGCAATCGGCCCGTGCTTCATCTCCCCGGCCGGGTAGCCCTCAGCGTGGATATAGGAGATCTCTTTGAGTTTTAATGCGCCTTCATAGGCCGTGGGCATGTTGACCCCTCGCCCCAGGTAGAGCGCGTGCTTGACATCCACCAGGAATTGAGCGACCTTCTCAATATCGGCCTCGCGGTCGAGGCACTGCCCGGCCAAGTCAGGCACCAGGCGCAGGTCAGCGACCAGGCGGCGGCGCGTCGGTTCGTCGATCGTCTCCCGCAAATCAGCCAATAGAATAGCCAGCATGTACAAATCCACCAGAGGCGCAGTATAGGCCTTGGTCGAAGCCACGCCGATCTCGGGACCGGTCTGCATGGAGATGAAGCCGTCAGCAATGCGCATGGCCTGCGAGCCGATGGCATTGACAATCGACCACAGCTTTGCCCCTTTCGATCTGCCCTCCTCCATAGCTGCCAGGGTGTCAGCAGTCTCACCCGATTGGCTGATCGACAGCACGATGTCATTTACACCGACAATCGGATCGCTGTAGCGAAATTCCGAGCCAATCTCTACTTCGACAGGCACGCGGGCAATGCGCTCGATGAGCACTTTGCCAACCATGCCCGCGTACGCGGCAGTTCCACAAGCGGTAATGAAAATCTTATTGATACCGCGCGCCAGCTCGGGGGTCAGGTTGAGGTCCGGTAGTCGAATGCGGCCCGCTTCGAAGTCCACCCGTCCTGCAATGGTATCCGTCAACGAACGCACCTGCTCGTGGATCTCCTTGTGCATGAAATGGCGATACTCACCCTTTTCGGCAGAGACCGGATCCCAGGGCACGTTTTGCACTTCGAAGGGGATCGGCACCCCATCTAAAGAACCAACATCCACACCGTCACGCGTCACTGTAGCCATCTGGTGCGACTCAAGGAAGACCATCTTGCGGGTGTGTTCGAGAATGGCAGGCAAATCAGAGGCCACATAGGTCTCCCCATCCCCCAGGCCAATGACGACACCTCCGGCGTTGCCGATGCGGGCGGCCACGATCTTATCCGGTTCGGCGCGTGACATCACAACAACGCCATGCGCCCCACGCAAATGACCCAAAGCCTTGCGAGCCGCTTCAACCACGCCCCCTTCTGAGGAGAGGTAACGTTCAACCAAATGAACGATGACTTCAGTATCCGTTTCCGACTTGAACTCGACCCCCTCGCTCTCCAGTTCCCCACGCAATTCTAAGAAGTTCTCGACGATGCCATTATGCACTAACACCACATCCCCAGTCATACCCATATGCGGGTGGGCATTGCGTGCGTTAGGCTCTCCATGCGTTGCCCAGCGCGTATGGCCGATGCCAATATGGCCGTGCACCGGCTCATCGGCGACCAGAGCCTCCAACCGCGCCAGTTTTCCAGCATCACGGCGGACTTCGATGGAGCCATCTTGCAAAACGGCAAGACCAGCGGAGTCATAACCGCGATACTCCAGCCGTTTGAGACCGTTCAGGATAAAGGGTGTCGCATCCTGCGGTCCAATATAACCAACAATTCCACACATAGGAACCCTCCGATAACGTTTCACGTTTAAACGTTGTACGTTCAAACGTTATATCGAGAGCCACTCTCTACGTCTCTGTCGCCCCGGTTACCCGAGGTTTTTATCCGTAGAGTTACAGTATGGAGGGAAAGGATACGGGGTATGGCGCTCCCGGAGGGCTTCCGCTGATCTTTCGATTTTCCAACCTCTTCCATCCCCACCCGTTGTAGCGATGGGATAGGAGAGGCCGTTAGCTCCATCTCGCGATGGAGAACCCTCTTCCTCGTCATCCTTTGACATCCCATTGGGCTGCCCAGGACCTTGCGCTGCTTTCCCTATTGATCTGTAGGCGCGAATTATAACCGATACGGGATGATTGACAAGCCTGCTCCATTTGGCTAGGATAAAGGTAGCCAAAATGATGGTACGCAAGTCGAGAGGAGGCCTGCCCAATGAACAGGAAATCCATTTGTCTGCAATTTAGGGTGATCATAATATTGATGATTTGTGCTGTTCTCTCAGCTTGTACTCCTGAAGTTGCGCCTGCGTTTACTGCAATTCCTAGCGAAATCCCTCTCCCCACAGCAACCGAAGCGCAAGAGCAGACACCCCCAACATCCACCCCAGACTCATTCACCAATGCCCGCAACCGCATGGTCAATGACCAGATCGAAGCCCGCGGCGTCAGCGACCCAGCCGTGCTAGCTGCTATGCGTTCCACGCCTCGTCATAAGTTCGTCCTCGACCGCTACCTGGACCAGGCTTACGCAGACCACCCTCTGCCCATTGATTATGGTCAAACCATCTCTCAACCGTACATCGTCGCGCTGATGACCGAAATGCTAGGGGTTCAGGCTGGAAATCGCGTCTTGGAGATCGGCACCGGCAGCGGCTACCAGGCGGCTGTTCTGGCGGAGATGGATATCGAAGTCTACACGGTGGAGATCATCCCTGAGCTATATGCTCAAGCCACAGATCGACTGACCGAGCGGGATTACACCAACGTCAAGACGCTCAACGCCGATGGTTATTTCGGTTGGGAGGAATATGCCCCTTACGATGCCATTATCGTTACGGCTGCGCCTGACCACCTACCCCAACCTTTGATCGCCCAACTCAAAGAGGGCGGCAGATTGGTGATCCCTATCGGACCCGTAGGCGCGGTGCAAACCTTGTGGTTGTTCGAAAAAGTCGGCCAGCAAGTCGAGGCGTATAACTGGGGCGCAGTACGCTTCGTCCCGTTGACGGGGGAACATTAAACAGCTGTGACTCGGACTAGAGACCGGCCACAGCAATAATTCATAGGAATAACGCAGTTCAGCGAGAAAATGGCTGGGAATAGGGGGTGGGGGCGTAGCCCCCCCCCCCGATTCCCAGCCCAATCCGCTTCAAGTGCGTAACTCCTTATTCAATAATAATTCTTCACTTATCTTCTATCAAAAAACCCAGTTCCATACTGCGAAGATTTTCGACCGTGGGGATACCACTCTCAATATCCCACCCCAAATAGGCGTAGTAAGCATCCAATTCACGTTCTACCAACTCACGATCCAGATGAGCGCCATTATAGGGTCCCTCACTGACCGGTACATCATATAGACGATCTGGTGCAGCATCATCTTGACGAGCAAATCCAGCCAGGCGATAGGTCAAATATCGCTCCGCCGTATGGATCTGCAAGCCGCGTTGCAGTAATTCTTTTCCACTTAGCTGGATGCCCGTAGCCAAATATAACAGATCAGCCAGTTCGTCCAGGTTACCAAAACTCAAGTCGTACCACCCGTAGGCGAAATAACATAATCCCAAGCAATCGATTATGGCCTTGAGCCCTTCCGTCCAGGCTACTAGTTTCCCTTTGCCATCATAGGAACCCGGAACTCCCGCATCCGGATTTCCGAATAAGCGCTGGCCTGTCTCGGCAGAGATACTGCGATTCTCGGTTTGGGGTGATCCACCAAGATGACCGCCTCCGCGCGTGGACGTAATGATGCCCAATGCCCAGGCAATATGGGAGCGCATACTGCCCTCGTTAATCCCAATACGCTTCGTAGTCATGGCATACTCTTCGCTTCCCTGGCCAATTTGCTGCGCAACAGCATAGGTGCCCTCACCCAATAGCTTACCCAAACCTTTGCGCTCCCCAATTTGCCTTACCAACTCCACCAAAGAAGTACCATCCCCCCATTTCAAACGTACACCGCCAGGTTGGGAAATTTCCAATAGGCCGTTCTGCGCGCATTCAAGGACGAAAGCAAGCACAGCGGATACGCCGTCCACATCCAGACCATATTCATTGCACAGGGAATGCATCATCAATACATCTTCGGCGTTATCGACACCCAGGTTGCTCCCCAATCCACGTACCGAATTGGCATGCATCCCCTCGGCATCGATCTCACCCAGCCGATTGGAATGCAGGGAATATTTGTGCAAGCAGCGAATCCCACAACCAGGGCAGCCCGTACGCGCCGTTTCCCATTTTCGGTAGACAGACTCTCTCAATGGAGCGTTCTCTTCGGGCGTTAAATACCCATCTTGTAAGTTCTTCACGCTGGTAGGCACCTTGGTATGCTGTCCCCCAGCGGCGACCATGCCATGAGTGCCCAGGCGCGCCAGGGTCATCAGGGCCTCGCTGTTATTCATGCGCCAGATCAACTCACCAGATTTCCTTTGGAGGCCCTCGGTGTCAAAAACGGGAAGTTCTTTCTCACCAACTGCAACAATGGCTTTGAGCCCTTTGGCACCAAATATTGCGCCACTGCCACCCCAACCCGCCGCGTGGGCCTGGTCGACCATCAAGCAGGCAATTGCTGCT
Source organism: uncultured Anaerolineales bacterium (assembly GCA_964458115.1). Lineage (GTDB taxonomy): Bacteria > Chloroflexota > Anaerolineae > Anaerolineales > UBA11858 > NIOZ-UU35. The sequence continues at coordinate 25,005 of CAYWIC010000060.1, forward strand.
CCCCGTTCTCCGGCGGGACCAATTCCAATGAAGCTCAAGTTTTGATCCGTATTCCTTTCGATGAGCGCTCGCTGGAGATCAGTAGTTTTCAATCCCCAAAGATCCTCTGCCGAAAGCAGCCTTGCGGTTGAATCTTTTAGAACCAGGCAAACAGGTTGAGTGCTTTTCCCCTTCACCACAACCGCATCGTACCCCGCCATCTTCATCCTGGTTCCAAAATCACCACCGACGTTTGAATAAAACACACCGCCTGAAATTTGACTCCGCGAGGCAACCGAGGTGCGCACCCCCAGCGGAATCCCCGTCGACACAAGAGGTCCCGTAGAAACCACCAGAGGTTGGTCGCCCCGAATTTCAGATTTGAGTTCCGGTATTTGAGAGAGAAGGAAAACACCCAACCCTCTGCCTCCAATCCAATGATTATATTTTTCAGTCGGCTCTGCATACGTGCTCAACGTATCAAGATCTACCCATAAGATTTTCCCTGCATAGCCAAAGGACATAACATGGTCTCCTTCAAATTTAGGATCAGAATTTCGTTCTTATCGTCAGGTACGCCGCAGCATAAGCTCCTGCCCCTATCAGCATCACGGAAGTGAATCCAAAGCTCAATGTCAAGATGGCTGCCAGGACCGAGGCAACCACAGATGCACATCCATTGATCGCCCAGGCCCAAGGGGTCATACCCGATGCGTTTCGTTCGAGCCATTCCAAACCTAGCGGGAAAGGCATCCCCATCAAGAATCCTAAGGGTGCCAGACTAACCAAAGCCGCCCCCAGGCGAGCCCATATGGGCCAACCAAGAACCAGTTCAATCAGATACGGCATTCCCAGTGGAACGCTCACCGATAGGAATACCAACACAACAAATGCCGGCTGCTTTGGAATCCATTTCACGCCAGCCATGACGCTACCCAAACCAGACGATAAAAGCAAAATTCCTACCACTGTCGTAAATGCATAGATCGGCTGCCCCAGCAGCAAGATCCACTGTTGGATGAGGGGGATTTCGACAAAGAGAAAGGCGATTCCCAGCAAAGCGAAATATATGAAGATTCTCCCCGTCTCCTGGCTATGAAACAGCGCACCAGAATCCTTTTCCTGGTGGCGGTTCTTTTCCATTCGGCTTCGCTCAGGCCTAGTCTCGTCAACCATGGTAATGCCGCTCCTAAGGTCACTCCCACGATTAGAGCCTTTCATCAATGCAAGCGGAAATAAAATCAACACCCCGCTTAATATCAGCACCATCACCAACAAGGCTAGCAGCAGCAAGTATCCGCTGCCGCCGAAGGGCTGCCAAGTCATCCCCAGCGTATTCAGCACCTCTGGGGTTTGCGACCAGGTGAAGAAATGGAAGAAGAAAGGCTTATTATCAACTCCAGGTCGGATATTGAATGGATAAGAAGCATAAAAATCATCTCGCTCCGCAGGGCTGACGAGATTCCTGACACCCGAATAGTATACAGGGGCCGGAAGTTGATTGAAGCGGTTGACCTGCTCAAGCTGGATCCCTGGTCCCCAGACCCAGTCGAAGCGACGACTCTCGATGAATTGATTGGTATTTAATAACTCTTCTCCTGTCCATCCATCGGGGTTGACCAATAGAGTCAGAGTCTGGATGCTCCGATAGGCAATCAGGGCCTCACCAGGTGAAGCTCTCCCTGACTCGTCCAAAGCCTCGACCATGGTAGCCACCACACGCAGACTCTCACTGGGCGGGCTTTGCAGCCAACGCGTGATGACCATAATTCCATCAGGCGACAAGCGCGCCAGCGCATCCCGGAAAGCTTCTACGGTGAGATCATAATCCTCGCCCAGGCTGTACGCGCCGCTGGTGACGGGCCGGTACGCATCGGTCAGAGGGAAGAAGACGATATCGAATGTGCCTTGTTCTCGGCTTTGGTGCAAGTACACTCGGGCTGGTTCAGATATCACCCGTACATCCACGCGCGAATATAGATCAAATTTATCAGCGACAAGAGTTACTGCCTGCTGGAGGGATGGATTCTCAATCAGCGTGGTCACAAGCTCTGCGCCGCCAGCCAAGGCCTGGAGCACGCCCAATCCCCCTCCAGGTTCGCCGACTAAGGTTTCTGCATGAGGTCGCAGTGCGAATGCCAAGGCCTCGGGCATCCAGGCTGCGGCATCGAAGGTTTCTGGTGAAGTCAGAGTGATGGGCTGCAAGGCATCCGCATCGGTAGAAAGCCCTACTTGAGGCGGAGGGGTCTCCAGGTATTGATAACTCAGCCCAGGCAGACGCCTTGTACCAGCGTTCTCGATCACATCCAGGCGGGAGATGGCGTTCCAGCGACCGTAAACTTGCTTCGAGCCAGGGTACTGTTGGGCATAGGACAAGGCCTTATAGGGCGAGATTTCCATCCCCAGGGAGGAGGAAAGACTCAAATTATTGGCAATCAACCATCCAAAAGAAACTATACCCACGCACAAAACTGAGATCAACCCCATTCGACTCCTTGAAAATACATCGCCATCAGCCTTTCCCAATGCAATCAACGCCGCTATGATGCCGACCAGGGCACTCATTAATACTGCGCCAGGCACGCCTGCGAGGGAAAGCATCAAGGGAGCCAACAAAGCGCCCAACGCGGATCCGAGCAAGTTTGCTGCATAGGTAAAGTTGGATCTACCCTTCGTGAGGGCTAATGCGCCCCCAATTCCAAGTCCGCTGATCAGAAAAGGGACCGTCAACGCCAGGTAGTAAAGGAGGAAATAGATGATTTGTCGGCGCTCCCAGGCAATGCTGTATGAGTCGAACGGCAACCAATTCACCCCCGCGTAAGCAAGGCTCACGCCGAAGGCAAAACCCGTCCCAGCCAGCACCAACAAACGTTCTAACGAAACTGCACGCAGTTTTGGAAAGACACTCAACAGCGTGCCACTGGCACCAAAACCCAATAGCGCCAGACTGATCACCAAAAATGCAAAATGGTAGAACTGGGCCACGGCTAACAGCCGAGTGAGTGTGCCCTCGAAGAGCAATGTCCCTGCAGCTAGAGCAGCAATACTGAAGTGATGCCGGTTGATCATTTGATCTGAAATTCTCCACAGTGAGTGTACATGAGGGGCGCGCTGCCGTCAAATAAGTAATGGAGTATCTCACCATTTCCTAACTTATCTCGAATATTGGGCGAATTCCAACAAGAATCATTTCAAACTAAGAACGCGGTTCCTGCCAGGAACCGCGTTCTTAGTCCAGATGATTTCAAGACTCATTCCGGGGGCTACATTAAATGGGCTATGAATGAGTGCAAAAGCATATCATTGGTGGCTATACGCAGCAAAACATGCTATTCAAGTTCTCATTTAGGGTTAGTGTTAAAATGATAAAGCTTGGTATAATCCTCCTGTATTTTGCAACAGGTGAAACTTGTTGCAAACTCCCATGAAATTAAGGAGCCCAAGTTGGCATTTAATCCCCTCAACTGGCTACTAGGCTTTTTCTCTTTAGACATCGGCATCGACCTGGGAACAGCAAACACCATGGTCAATGTGAGCGGGAAAGGCATTGTCATCAGCGAACCC
>CAYWIC010000061.1:0-28339 GCA_964458115.1 uncultured Anaerolineales bacterium
CCCCCCCCCCCCACCCACCCCTACATCTGGATAGTCCCACGGCGTTTCCCAGAGACCCACTATTTTTTTTCGATAGTCACCTCCTAGCTTATACAATCCAACTCAAACTTCATTTTTCGTGTCGCTCGCCAAATATCCAAGTATTGCAGAAGTATTATTTGAAATTTTGGTAACTGCGTCAATATATTTTTGCTCATTTTGGATATATCTTCCCGCTGGTGCGGATATTGTCAAAACCGCGATAACCGCTTCCCCTGCGGCAAATACTGGCGCAGCAACACAATTCACCTCTTCGGCAAATTCGCCAAGATCAAGAGCATAACCCAATTCTCTAATCCTCTTAAGCTGTACCGATAATTCGTTTGCAGAACGAACGCTATTCTCTGTCAGCGGAGTAAAATCAGCAGTGGAGAAATAATGTTCCAATTCATCTTCATCAATGAACGCCAGCAATGCTTTGCCCGAAGCACGTAAATGAGTATTGCCCATAAAACCAACATACAGGCCACCTACCCGAACTGCTTGTGACCCCTCTACGATCACTTGTATCACAGCGCCATCGTTTTCCCAGGTGCAAACATAAGCTGTTTCTTTTGTGATTTCTGCTAGCTCTTCAACAGCTAAACGAAGGGTGTTTAAAGGGTTTACTGTTTCGACATAGGAGGAATAAAGACGGGAGATAGCGTGCCCCAGACAATATTTGCCACTTTCTAATCGCTGGGTATAACCATCACGCTCCAATGTACCTACCAGGTGGTGGGTAGTACTGACATTCAATTCCACCTTTTCGGCAATTTCCTTAATGCTGAGTCCATTGGGGTGCTTTGAGATCGTATCAAGGATATTTAGTGCTCGGGCAACAGATTGAATAGTAACGCTCATAAGAAAATTCTCAAATAATGTATTTCATATTATAAAATGATTTTTATATTATAAAATACATTCTATCATACTATTTCTGAAAATCAATAGGAAAACGTATATTTCTTTGAAACATTTTGCACACGCATGCGTATTAACAATAGAACATATAATAATTAAAGGCATATTTCCAAGGAGCTAAACGTGAACAATCGTCCCGGTTGTCTATCCGGATTGCTGAAACTCTTCATCCTCGATAAAGTCTTCGATTGGCTGCAAGGCCGCTTTGGGTTTGGCCGCGGATCATTAGGCTGTGGATGCGGATTCATTTTTATGATCATTTTCCTCGCTCTTGCGTGCTCAGTTGTCTTGGGGACAGATTGGCTGAGCTTGAGCTTCTAGTATAATTTGGGAGATAAAGACCGCGGACGGACCCTCTGACTCAGTTCCGCGTGGTACAGTTCTAGGAGTTCATCTTGCAATTTGAATATAAATTTGATTCCCGGCGCTCCTCCGTTGTGGGGAGCCGCGGTATGGTGGCGACCACACAGCCTCTGGCGGTAGCGGCTGGCCTGGAAATTCTAGGTCAAGGCGGCAACGCGGCTGACGCGGCTATCGCTACGGCTGCAGCACTGAACGTCACTGAACCCACTTCCACCGGCATAGGCGGAGATGCATTCGCCCTCTTTTTTGATGCGCAAACCGGAAAGGTTACTGCGCTCAACGGTTCGGGCCGAGCCCCGGCTTCCCTGACTATCAATCTCGTCAAGAGCGCGGGTCTATTCACTGATTCCCAATCCCCGATCGCCAATCCGTACCACCCCTATACCATAACCGTTCCTGGCGCTTGTTCGGCCTGGTGTGACCTGGTCGATCAGCATGGGCGCCTGTCAATTGCCGATGTCCTATCACCCGCCATCCGTCTCGCAGAGGAGGGTTTTCCCGTCGCTCCCACAACGGCTTATTTCTGGGAGCGCGGCGCAGAACGCCAACTGAGACAATCTCTAAACGGGGGTGAACTGACGATTGACGGTCGGGCGCCAAAAGCCGGTGAGATCTTCCGCAATCCTGGGCTGGCGCGCACCTTCCAAGCAGTCGCCGAAGGCGGTAAAACAGCCTTCTATCAAGGCGAGATCGCAGAAGCCATTGCTACAGTGATCCAGAAATCCGGTGGCTGCATGACCGTCGCGGACCTGGGTGCACACCAGGCCACTTGGGACGACCCCATTAGCACCACATATCGCGGGTACCACATCTGGGAATGCCCGCCCAATGGTCAGGGCCTCGCCGCGCTGCTGGGCTTGAATATTCTCGAAGGCTTCAATCTCAAAGATATGGAACCGCTCTCGGTAGAACGTCTGCATCTTCAAATCGAAGCCCTGCGCCTGGCCTTCGCTGATACGCGCTGGTATGTCAGTGACCCGCAGTTTTCCGATATTCCTTTGGATGAATTGCTTTCGAAATCCTACGCTCGCGAACGCCGAAAATTGCTCGATCCCCAGCAAGCTACGCTTGATCAACAACGCGGTGCACCTGTGGCCTCTTCAGATACGGTTTACCTTTCCGTGGTAGATGGCGAGGGCAACGCCTGCTCTTTCATCAACAGCAACTACATGGGTTTTGGTACTGGCATCGTACCCAAAGGTTGGGGGTTCTCCCTGCAAAACCGCGGCCACAATTTCAGCCTCGATCCTCAGCACCCCAACATGCTAATGCCGGGGAAGAGGCCTTATCATACAATTATTCCAAGTATGATCACCAGACCTGAAGGGTCTTCAGAGGCCCTAAAGGTCTCACAAGAGTTGGTTGCATCTTTTGGCGTCATGGGTGGATTCATGCAACCACAAGGTCACTTGCAGGTCGCCAGCGCGCTGATCGACGATGGGATCGACCCCCAGGGCGCTCTGGACCGGCCGAGGTTCTGCATCGATGATGGCGAATCTGGGGGTGGAGTTGCCTTAGAAGCTGGTATCCCAGTTGACGTGGTAAAAGCACTTGAAGAAATGGGGCATCCTATTCAAGTCATCGACGGATATGCAAGAGCCCTCTTCGGGCGCGGTCAAATCATCCTGCGCGATCCCGAAAGCGGCATTCTCTGGGGAGGGAGCGATCCCCGAGCGGATGGCTGTGCGATGAGTTTGTAGTGTATAGAATCATTTACAAAACGCTAACATCCTCGTACTGACCTACATGCTATAATCAAACCATTCAGATTAACAAATTCAATCCAATAAGGAAATTCGCGGGAAAAGGGTGTGCGCAGGGACGTAGCCCCTGTGCACACCCTTTTTCTGAGCAAATCATCTCTTGGTTGACCAAGAACGAAATCTAAAGGAGACCCCCAAAATGATTATCAGCAAAGAACTTGAAAATGCCATCAACGCTCAGGTTGGGGCGGAATTTGCCGCCAGCTTACAATATGTCAGTATTGCAGCGTATTTCGACGCCGACGATCTTCCCCAATTGGCCGCATTCTTCTACCGTCAAGCCGAAGAAGAAAAGATGCACGCCATGAAATTCGCGCACTTCGTGGTCGAAGCTGGTGGAGAAGTGCGCATCCCGGCCATCGAAGAAACTTTTTATGAATTCACGGGGCCTGAGCACTGCTCGCAACTAGCGTTGGATTGGGAAACTGACGTCACCAAGATGATCAACAACCTGATGGACATTGCCGTCAAAGACAAGGATTATATTTCCCAGGATTTCCTGCGCTGGTTTGTGGCTGAACAGCTCGAAGAGATCTCCACCATGGGCACACTGCTGAAGACGATTCAGCGTGCGGGGGACAATATCCTCTTGGTCGAGGATTTCCTGGCCCGCAATCCTATCGTCGAGGAAGGGCATGGGACAGAGGGTGAGTGATAATCCTTAGGGATTAATTTAAACAGTAACCGGGCACCATCGCGAAACTTGGATGCCCGGTTTTATTTTCAATAAATGGTCGAGTTTACTCTTCGTCAGGGGTTTCCTCGTCAGAAGAATCTGTTTCCCTCAATCCCCAATTTAGCAAACCAGCACCAAGTCCAAGCACGAAGGCTCCCAGCCCTCCTGCAGATGAAAAGTTCGCCAGCAGCGCTGTAAAAGCAAAAATCCCCAAGAAAACCGCGATTTGCAACTGCCAACGCTTTTCGGGCTGTTTAAATGCATAAAGGGTAAACCAACCAGCAGCCACACCAAAAACCAAAAGTCCCAATAAACGGACGATCGAACCTAGAAAAGCGGTTACATCAAGAAATCCCATCGCTGCACCCTCCTGCTAATCCACACCCACAACTTCAACATTAGGGAAGAACTGCTTCACAGTGCCTGCAACCCAACCCTGCAAGGTCGCTGTTGAGAGGGGGCAGCCAATGCAAGCTCCCCCAAGACGAACCTTGAGTTCATCGCCTTCGAGCGCAACCATTTCCACCGAACCACCGTGATATTGCTCAACATAAGAACTGACCTGAGCAATCAAGCCCTTGAGCATTTCCTCCTTGGAATACCCATGATTGTTATCTGTTTCTGTCATACTTCATCCTCCAAGCGGTCTGACACCATTTTTTAGTCCATGCTCGAGCATGGCGACCACCTGGTCATGGGTATGCGTACGTTTTAGTCGTCTCGCAACAACCTTAGCCAGGCGATCTAAAACAAGTATACCCGTTTTTGGATGTTTTTCATGAAAATTCTTTAAGTCATCCCCCCGAACACACAACAGTTGGGTATCTTCTAGACAAGTTGCTCCAGAAGTGTAGTGGTCACTTCCAAAGGCCGCTGACCAGCCGAAAACACCATCTTTTTCGATTTGAGCCACGATGATCGGTTCTCCGTCATCAGGGTTGAAGCATATGGCAACACAGCCTTCTATGATGATATATAAATGCTCAGCAACTTCTCCCTGGCTGAAAATTACCTCATCTTCTTTGCATGAACACAAATTAAATAAAGGTGCTAGACTTTCCAGTTGAGCTAAACTGAAGCCATCGAATAGACTCATTTGGGAGAAAACTTTGGGTAACATAACAATTTAGTTCCGGCGTAGGCAATACATTCGTCGAGTTGGTAGCGCGCTCAGTCCATACGGCCCCAAACTGTTCCTGCTAATTTATCGTATCAAAAGATGATTTTATAGTGGCATATATCCCGATTGTATAGACATTCTTCCCTACGAAGGAGTATTATTAAAGTGAATAGTATCGGGGTAATATCAATCGTATCCTAGATCGCGTATGGCTTGATTGGGGTTGAATTTCTTTTTCGATTTCTCCCCCAACAACTCATTCCAGAATAAATCATCATATCGACGGGAACGCACGGGCAAGGGCATGGGAACACCCCACCCCAAGAGCAGCACTTCTTCCTTAGGTTGTAAGCGAGCTAACATACCCCGTAGAGATTCGCGTCCGGAAAGGCCTGACAGTACGGCGCGGATATCATCTTCATCCCCCAACCAGCCTGAAATGCGTGTCCCTAATTGAGACATCACTTCATCATAGATCTGTGAGGGGCGCTGGTCGATGATTAGCAAGGTGACATAATATTTGCGCAGCTCCCGGGCGATGGTGCTGAAGGTGGTCTGGCGAGCCATTTCGCGATTGAGCAGTTTGTGAGCTTCTTCCAATACGATGACCAGGGGACGAGGCTCTGCCTTTCCCGAACTACGATAGGTATTCGTGCGCCATTCCCAACGTTCGCGGATTTTGCGTGTTAGCAAATTGCTCACCAAGAGATAGTCCAAGTCGCTTTCGTGCTTACCAAAAGAGAGCACAATGTGCTGACCAGCTTCCAGGGCTTTGACAATCTCTTCGACGCCATCGGAGGCAGGTTGTTCGACGATATATTCTGTGTTGAATACTCGGCGCAATTTACTGTGCAGCCCTTCCGCGGCCATCACATTGACACCCTCTGCGTTAGCCCAGGCAGCCACGCTATCAGGCGCAGGGATCTTCTTGCCATCTTCTGTTTCGATAAAGGAGCCAATTTTCATCTTTCGAAATTCATTGAACCATTTGTCAGCGCCAAAGCTCTTGATCAATGCATCTAATGTCGTAGGTGTGGTCTCACGTAAGTTTAATTCACGAGATAAAAGCTCGATATCCGCAGCACCGATATCGCTCATGGCGATCTCTAAGTTGAAATCTGGGTTCTGGCCACGGATTTGTGCGCCAGCACCCAGCCCAACCACGCGCACACGCGCTGGGAACTTGGTTTTCAATCCAACCACCCTTTCACCAGTGTCGGAGGCGGTGTCATCCAACCCATACTCATTGTGCATATCGAAGATCAACACCGATGCGGCATTGTAGTGGATCAATCCTGCCAACACCATCCGAGTGAGGAAGGATTTTCCAGTGCCAGTTGCACCGAAAATCCCTGAAGAACGCTGGACGAATTTCTCCAAATTGACGCGCACCGGATGTCCTTGTTCTCGGGTGTAACCGATCTCGAAATTGCCTTTCTTGTCTTTGCCGAATATCTCAGCGATATCCCCTTCATTGGCGAGGAAAACTTTCGAATGATGGGGCGGGACAGTCTTGACTGGCAATGGGCGCGGGGCTTCACGCAAACCGGCATCGACAGCGGATATCCATTGCTGATATTCAGGCGAGCCAGGCTCGGGGCCAACATCATACATCAGGGCGGGGAGCACTTCTAGGTTGGTGAAAAGCGTCTGGCCATGCAAAAGACCCGCGATCTCAGCGGGGAATCGTCCTTCGCTCTGTTCATCTGCAAAACGGGGATCTGTTGAACCGAGTTGAATATCTGTTACCAGGCCGTAGAAATTCCATGGCGGGCTTTCGATGACGACAAACGCACCTTCTTGCACTTCCTGTGCGGGAATTTCTAATCTGACGCGGAAACTATCTTTCAATCCACCACTAACGATATAGCCGATTTGTTTTCTCTCCATTACATTCCTCCCTCAAACTCCATCGTGTCACCAAGAGCTCCCAGAACAGACATCAACGCAAGATAATCATCTCTAAGGAGAGTAATCAGTTCTCCCATAGCATTTATCGTCCATCTTTCATCGCCCACTGACTTATGCGCCTGACTGGCTTGCTCCACATGAGCGGCGATCATTTCTCCAATGGGAGCTTCCTTAGATCGCAAGAGATGACGGAAATATCCAAACCTACCTGTACTTGTAAATGCTCTAATTTCCTCTGCGCTGCACTGGTAGATCACATCCAAACTGAGCGGTGGGCGCGGGGGCAGTAAATGTTTGATCTGGCCATTTTGGGCATAACCGACCGTCAGCACACTGATCTCAACCGGCACATTGCGGTTGACGCGGTTGTCAGCGATGACATTCTCATCCACCTGATCTGCGGTCACGAGCTGGCGCACAATGCCGTCTTCATCGATATGGATGTCATGAATCACGCCATAGACCTGCTGATCATTCCCCAGGGGTGCACGAACCAATCCTCCAAAGGTCGGCGCGTCCAATTGTGAAACGCGGCAACCAACCACAAAGCCCGTTGTCCCAGCTCGAAGTAAACGTCCAATTTCAATTGCTGTCATCCTCGATACCTTCCTGAATATCCACTATCACCTTTCGCACCTTGCTTTTGAGACTCATCTGCCAAGTCAACCCCACGTCGACGCAATTCAAGGGCGATCATATTCTCGACTTGATTTTTTTCATCTCGTGAAACAACAGCAACCTCGTGGGAGCGATGCAACAGATAGGGATATGTCCGTGATCCTAAAATCTGGCATTGCTGAACCAATATCGCCTGAAGATCGTCCAGCTTTTTGGCATCATTCACTACCCAGGCTGGAATTTCTACACGAACCGGGTAGGGATGCCCTTCATCACGCCCCACATTGAGGTAGAAGAAATGCAGCGCTAATTCTGCGGTATATTGATCGGCGTTGCGTGATTGAATGCTAAAGACTGCTGACCGCTCGCCAGGTTCTAGGATGAAATAGAATAAATCAGCATCGGCGATACCAAGATAAGGGCGGTGATCACGTCCAGCTTTATCCAGTTGATCAATGGGGAGCGTAGCAATCTCTAGAAGGCGTACCAAAAGATCGCCGCGCGGCCGGTCGATATAGCCTGCTGCAGTCGCGCCCTGCGAATGGAGATCACGTAAGGCCCCCAAATATTCCTTGAAGCGCTTCTCATATTCTTTGGCTTCTAAAGCCCCTTCTCGGCCGACCCAGAGTTCGAGAGGGCCATCGGTAAGTGTGATTACGGGTGGGGCAATGTCTCTGGCTAAATCCGCTAGTAGCACGCGCTCGCGTAAGTCTCGCAAAAGTGCCACCATACGCTCCGTGATGCGTCCGCCGCCAACATACATCTGCTCATCATAGAACAACTGGCTACGCACCGTTGTGATAGGTGAATCAGCCTCACCGTGTCTCATTTGAATCGCCCCCACATTGACCAGACAGTAATCCACCGAGGCGTGTCTGTCTGGGTTGATCTGAGAGCCATCGGCAGCGAATAAAGTAATCTTTTTAGGTAAAGGTGGGCACGGCAGCCGGAAATTCAGATTTTCATCTTTCGGGATAGCACAACGCAAATTGGTGTTGGCACGGATTGCGGCTGCGACCTTGGTTTGCAGAGCATCTAACTCTGTGGCATACTCATTCAAGGTTTCAAGCGCTTCATCACGCTTTTCGCGAAAAAACTGCGCCCGCTGGGGGGCATTTTCACCCATCTCGATGACTTGCTGTCGCACTTGTTGAAAATCTAAAGCCATAAGAATATCTTTCTATGAACAACCAAAACCAGAAAAAACAACGCCCCCTTATCCAAGTTGATTTGCTCAAAATTTCGTTAGAACATTTGTTTGAAGAATTATACATCAAGAAGATGGATATGCAAGGTTTACTCCGATAAGCTCTCTAAAAAACGCCGTGGGACTATCCAGATTTAGAGGGATCACCCAGGCAATTCATGGAGAGCCATTTCGCACTTTCAATGGTATAAATATCCTTCGTGGACGAGACTTATATCTTCTACCCGCCTCTAAGATTGGGGGCGATATTCCACCTGATCGCCATCTTGCTGTTGGTCGCTGGCAGCGTTTGGGGGCTGCTGCAAGCTACCAACGCTCAAGTTGGTCCGATATTCTTGCTCTACTTGCTCCCCGCGCTGCTGGCAGTGCCCCTGGTACCCACATTTGTCTACCGACTGTATACCTTGCAAAATGCCAGTTACTCGTTAGAGAGGGATCACATCCGCTTGCAATGGGGCTGGCGCATCGAGACCATCCCTACCAATATGATCCTCTGGGTCCGTCCTGCGACAGACCTCGAAGTTCCTCTTCAAATGCCGCGCATTCGTTGGCCAGGCTCCATTTTGGGAAGCCGCAATCTCCCTGACGGCAGAGCAGTAGAATTCATGGCCTCGCAGGGCAACAGCCTGATCTTGCTGGGGACTGCGACGAAAGCGTATGCGATCTCGCCTCGAGACACAAATGGCTTTCTCCAGGCATACGGGCAATTGATCGAATTAGGTTCGCTGAACCCAACCCAGGCAGTTTCTATCCATCCAAGTTTCTTATTTGCCCGAATTTGGGGTGCGATCCCAGCCCGCCTACTGCTGCTGAGTGGAGCGGTTATCACCATTGCGGCATTGATATGGGCCCTGATTGCCATTCCCAGGCGCGCGCAGATATCACTTGGGTTTACTGCAGCGGGCACCCCGCGTGACCCACTCCCAGCCATCCAACTCATGTTCCTGCCAGTATTCAGTTTCTTTGCCTTCCTGGTAAATAGCACGCTGGGTTTATTCTTCTACCGTAATGACCGTAACCATCCCTGGGCCTACCTGCTGTGGAGCACGAGTGTGCTGGTGGGGATACTTTTCTTGCTGGCAATCTACTTTTTCCTGCAATCCAGCTGACTTTTCCACAAGTGCCTATTCGTTATCCACAGAAAAAGCGGAGTTTATCCACAGATTTATGCAGATTCTCATCGGTTTCTTCGCAGGAACATTGATTGCCATTCTCGCTTGGAAAATGGGCTCATTATCCATCAGCGGCGCGATCGCAGCTGCGGTCTCCGGGGGATTGATTTTCGGGATCGGCGGACTACCCTGGGCAGTTCTTTTGCTGGTTTTTTTCATTACTTCGAGCGCTCTCTCGAAAGCTTTCAAAAATCGAAAAGCAACCTTGGGGGAGAAGTTCGCTAAAAGCAGCCAACGCGATTGGGCGCAGGTGTTGGCCAATGATGGTCTTGGTACGCTGCTTGTTTTCGCATTGCTATTCAGTTCAGAAAATACTTGGGCTTGGGTGGCCTATGCCGGAGCGATGGCTACTGTCAACGCTGATACATGGGCCACAGAACTGGGCGTGCTTAGTCCGAACCCACCGCGGCTGATCACCAATGGTCAAGTTGTGGAAGCAGGCACCTCGGGGGGAATCTCTCTGTTTGGGACGCTGGCAACCCTAGGGGGTGCAACCCTGATTGGGCTGGTGGGAGCAGCGTTCAACTTTGGGGCGGACTCATGGCCCCTGTTGCTGGCAGCCACCCTTGGGGGAGTCTGCGGCTCCCTGTTCGATTCGTTGTTAGGCGCCACGGTCCAGGCGATCTATCATTGCCCTGCTTGCGACAAAGAGACCGAACGTCACCCCGAGCACAGTTGTGGGACTCAGACCAGGCAAATCCGCGGCTGGAATTGGCTGAACAATGACCTGGTCAATTTTCTGGCTTCGGGAGTTGGGGCAGGAATTGCGATTATTTTTTGGGTGATTCTTTAATTCTCTAATCCATTGTGATAAATGTAACTTAAGTCATGGACACTCTGCGCAAGAGTGGTAAGATTTAATGCGAGTTAATTGAGGAGAATTATTGCCTATGAAAATACCTATCATTATTGGCGTTGTTTCCATCGTTGCAGTGATCTTTGTTGGCATGTACGTCACCGATTTCACAGCGTATCTGGGAAATAACCCGACAACATGCAACAATTGTCATGTTATGGATGCGGTTTATGAGAGTTGGTTCCATGGTGGGCATAAAAATTGGGCGGCATGTGGGGACTGCCATACCCCGCATGCGCTAATTCCAAAATATTTCGTCAAAGCTCAATCTGGGTACCACCATGTAACCGCCTTCCTTTTTGGAGATATTCCTGGAGCGATCCTGGCGAAAGAATCATCCAAAGAAATCGTGCAGCAAAATTGTGAGCGTTGCCACGCCGAAACTGTCGCAACTATGCTAGAGAACCCCATGCCCCTAGATCGATATTGCTTCGATTGTCATCGCAGTGTCGCACACGGTGAACGGGGGATTTCATTACTACCGTATCAGCACAAGGAGAGTGAATAATGAACAAAAAATCCACAACATTGATCCTGGTTGGGATCATCATTGTATTAGCCATCGCATTGATCGGCGTTTTACTCTATACAGGCAACCAAGAATCCACAGCACGCGGGATCGAACCCCTGGTTCAGATCGCAGCCATGGAACCAGACTCATCCCAATGGGGCATCAACTACCCTAACCAGTACTCAACTTTATTGAAAACTGAGACCAATAACACCCGCACTGTCCACGGCGGATCGGAGCCATACCAAAAACTCGAAACCGATCCCCGGTTGGTGACATTATTTGCCGGTTATGGCTTCAGCAAAGATTACAAAGAAGATCGCGGTCATGCTAACAGTCTCACCGATGTGCGCGAGACACTGCGAGTAGGAGAAAAAACCCCAGGGACTTGCTACTCCTGCAAAGCTGCCGATAATCCCAGCCTATGGGATCAGATGGGTATGGCTGCGTTTGATGAGATCCCTTTCATGGAACTCGGTGAGCACATCTCGGAACCAATAGGCTGTGCCAACTGCCACGAGGCTGAGACATTGCAGTTGATCGTCACCAACCCTGCCCTGGAAGAGGCCTTTGAAGCCCAAGGGAAAGATTGGCGCGAATTTTCCCGCCAAGAGATGCGTTCTGTTGTCTGCGCAAACTGCCATGTAGAATACTATTTTTCTGGTGAAGGCAAATATCTGGTTTTCCCCTGGTCTGAAGGTACTACGGTGGATGATATCTCAGCCTATTACGCCGCACTGGAATTCAAAGATTGGGAACACCCCCAATCTGGCGCGCCGATGATCAAGATCCAGCACCCCGAATATGAGTTCTTCACTGCTGACAGCACCCACTATAACGCCGGTGTGGCCTGCGCGGATTGCCACATGCCTTACACGCGCGATGGCTCGGCAAAGTTCTCCACTCATGATGTTCAAAGCCCGCTGCTAAACGCTGAAGTTGCCTGTGGAGCCTGCCATACCGATGTCGGCTACGTTACCACTCGAGTTTCGATCATCCAAAACCAGGTTCGAGCAACCATGGATGGAACCGAAGATGCGATTGTGGATGCCATTCAAGCTATAGAAGCAGCTGCCGCTGAGAGCGGTGTCGATGAGGCCCTGCTAACTGAGGCGCGTCTGCTTCATCGCGAAGCGCAACTCTTCTGGGATTTCATCGCCGCTGAGAACAGCATGGGCTTTCACAACCCCGAAGAAGCCCTGCGCATCCTGGCCACTGCCACGGATATGGCCCGTCAGGCTCAACTTAAAGCTGTAGAAGCTGCTGGCACAACTGACATTTTAGGTCAATAAGGAAAGAATCAAATACAAAAAAAGGGCGGGCACAGGTCCCGTCCTTTTTGATTCCCCATGATTTTAATATGAGAAATTGACATCTTAGCTGTTAATTCGAGTAAACCCACGGAGCGATGGGCGCTGCTACCCTCTTTCTGCTTTCGCTAACCGCTCTAAACCACCTGAACCACACTCCCTCGCTCTGTCTTCTCTACTTCGATGCGTGCTGGAAAGGCATCCTTCAATTCATCAATGTGAGTAATGACCAGGATCTTTTCGAAATCGGACTTGACAAGGTTAATAGCTTCTAACAAGCGCTGGCGGCCGACCTCATCTTGACTGCCAAAGCCTTCGTCAATAACCAGGGTCTGCAGTCGCGCCCCAGCTCGCTGGGCTAGCATTTCTGAAAGCGCTAGTCGGATGGCGAAATTGACCCGAAATGCCTCCCCTCCACTGTACATCTCATAATCACGCGTTCCCACGCGATCGCTGATCTGGATATCCAGGGTTTCTTTGAGATCAGCGCGGCTCTTTAGCTCACGCTGGGTTTCGAAGCGGATCGACATCTCTCCTTCGCTAAGCCGTTCCAGGAGCTCATTGGCACGCGCCTCAATGGTCGGCAGGGCTTGTTCGATGAGTAAGGCAGGGACTCCGTCTTTTCCAAAAGCCCTTTCCAATTGAGTAAATTTACCCACTTGTCTGGCATAGGTCTCCCGCTCCGCTTCCAAAGTATCCCGGCGCGCTTTTAAGTCATCTAAAACAAGCACCTTTTGCTGCGCGGCACCGACTTCCATACGCAGGCGGTTCTCTTGTTCCTGGAAATCGAGCAATTCATGTTGAGCCTGTTTCAGGTCTGGGGCATCCTCTTCAGCGGCAGCCAGCGTGATGGCTGCTTCATCATAAGCTGTTTGCCCCTCGTCGATCTCGGGCTGAAGATCAGAGATTAGAGATTGGAGAGAAGATATCTCCCGATCCAGGGGCTCGGAGGCGGCCAGGGCTTTTTCGAGTTGGCGATGTTCCTCGTCTGCCGCGCGGCCCTCAGCTTCTGCCCGGCGGGCACCGTCGTGGGACGCGGCATCGTAGCCAATCTCCTTGAGCTCCGCATCAATCTTGGCGAGTTCGGCACGGGCATTAGAAGCAAAATCGTCTTCTTCAAGGGTACCTTGAATTTCATCCAATCGAGGTTTACCATCTTCTTGCCATGCTTTTTGCCCCGCCTCGATTTGGGCGATCTGGGCATTAAGTTGGTCCAAGCTGCGGGTGTGCTCACGCTGGTCTTCTTCTAAGGGTTGCAAGTCGACGATCTGAGATTGCAAGCTCGAGACTGTCTGATCTGCTTGCTCAAGAAGCTTGCGATTTGCTCGGTGTTTGTCCCCCATTTCAGTGCCCTGGGCAGTGAGTTCGGCAATCAAACGTTGGCGTTCGTCTGTGCTAAGAGGTTGTCCGCATAGCGGACAAACAGCACCATCTGTTACCGTCAACTGGTCGATACGGGCTTTGAGCCCTTCCATTTCGGCCTTCAAGCGAGGATTTTCTGCTTTGGCATTGGCCAACTGCTCTTGGGCTACAGACAATTCATTTTCCAGAGATTTGCGCTCCGCTAAACGTGTTTCAAGATCAGAGATAAGCGATTTAAGAGCTGAGATTCTCGAATTAAGATCTGATGTGCTTTCCGCTTGACTTTTGATACTCGAGGCCTGATTTTGCAGACTTTCTAACTTTTGTGTGAGCCGGGCACGTTCCGCTTCGATCTGCGTACGCGGTTCCTGGCGATGTTTTTCATGCTCTCGAAATTGCTCTGCAATCTCATCCCAGCGGGCAAGATCTTCGCGGGACTCCTGCCACTGTCTATACGCATTTTCGATCTCACTGGCTCGCGATGTAATTTGGATGAATGCATCACGCTCCTTTTGGCGGTCAGTCAACCTCAATTCCAATTCGTTCTTACGCTCCTTCGTAGAGGTTAATCGCTGAGCCAATACATCCACCAATTTGCGCTGCTCCTTGATCAGCTCAATCGCTTTTTCGATACTTTTGAGGGACTCCTGCTTAGTTTGACGTGTCTTGGAAAGGCGCTCAAGGTCTGTCTCGAGTTCCTTCAATCTTGCTTTGCGTTCGGTCTCCTCCGAGAGCTCGTTGTTTATCTCGGATAGGCGGCCGTCCAACGCCGTCATCTGCCCCTCAATGGATTTGCGCTTCTTGACTGTCTGCTTACGATAATTCTCCCAGATTTCCAGTCCTAAGATGCTGGAAAGAATGCGTTTGCGATCGCCAGCGCGCTGCTGGGTGAATTGATCGGCTTTTCCTTGCAAAAAAAACGCTGCATTGACGAAAGTTTCATAATCCAGTCGTAAAGTTTCCTCGATACGGCCCTGCGTATCGCGCATAGTTCGTTCGGTTAGAGGTTTCCAGATCAAAGACTCTAGAGTTTGGGAGTTTTGAACTAGGGGTATTGAATTCTTATCTCCTACCTCATCATTTGCATTTCTTTGAGCAATCTGAAACTCGAGCATCCCCGTTTTGCCGATCTGATTGGTACGCTGAACGCGATAGAGATTCTCCTCATATTGAAAGACGAAATCCACTTCAGCACGTTCGCTCTGGGTGTTGACAACGGCTTCCCCACGCTGTCGCGCTTGCCCAAACAACGCCCAGGTGATGGCATCGAGGATCGATGATTTTCCCGCGCCGTTGCGGCCTGCGATGCATGCCAAGTCGAACGATGTGAAATCAATCTCGACTTCATCGCGATAAGATAAAAATCCCTTGAGGGTGAGTGTAATGGGGATCATTGATTCTGAAAACTAGCCACCTTAAGGCTCTCCAAGATTCACCGTAGAAGTTTTTAGATTTTGGGGTATGGGGCATGCTCTGCATGCCCCATACCCCAAAATCGTGAGTTCACCACGGGAATTCCCAAAGACCCCGACTTTGAACTCCACGATTATAGTACAATTTCGCCATGATTCCGAATGCAGTGAGACGTTCTTTCATCAAAATCCTGGCCAGAAAACTAGGCTGGACACGATCAAGCTCCTACTTAATGAGCGCCTTTCTGCTGGTCATCTTCCTGATTATCTACATCTGGTGGCCGTTAGCCGAGGAATATCTGGAGCTTGTACCTTGGGATGGGAAATGGTGGTGGTATATTGATTGGCTGCTGATTGGCATCTTCCTGGTGATGTCATTGTTGATCATGGCTGGGGCAGATCTCAAGACCGATGCGTTGATCGTCTTCGTCGGATTTGTGGGAGGACTTGTCATCGAGAGTTGGGGGACACAAACTGAGATTTGGACCTATTACACTGACGAACGCCCCCCACTATGGATCATCCCCGCCTGGCCCATCGCCAGCCTATCTATTGATCGAATCGTCAGATTTTTACACAAGTGGACCAGAAAACCTTCCAAGTTCACAGAGAACCACAAAGGTAAACTATCAGAACCTGGGTGGTCATTGTGGTTATATCGGGTTACATACTGGTTGCTTTTCCCGGCTTTCTACACCCTGATGTTCTCGTTTGTGTGGCCGACGGTTGACAAATCGCTGACCATTATGGCACTGATCTTAGTGGGCTTTTTGACCCTGACGCCCACCAATCACCGCGTCGCGGTATTGACCTTTGTTGCTGGTTCTGGATTAGGGTATTTTCTGGAGTTATGGGGGACCACACGCTTATGCTGGATGTATTACACCCTGGAAACTCCGCCGCTATTTGCAGTTTTGGCGCACGGCATGGCGGCTGTGGCTTTCTGGCGCACCGCTCACGTGCTGGATCTGGTTTGGCGCAAAGTTACCGGGAAACCTTCATCGTCCAAGCAAACACACTGGTCTATGAACCCTGAACAGGTCGAGGATTAGTTTTCCCCATAGGGCAAATGGGTCCATTCGCTTAAACGATCCTGGTTGATCACATGGATCTTCTGGCGCGACACTTCGATGGCTCCACTTCGCTCCAATTTTCTCAAAGAGCGCGCAACCACTTCTCGAACAGTACCCACGCGCGCGGCCAGGTCATCTTGGGTCAAACGTTGGCCGCCGTTTCCCACAAGCTGCTCCTCTGGCAAACTACTGATCAAGCGTGCTAACCTGGTCGTCACCTGGTAAAACGAGAGTTCTTCGACCATCCCCACCAACATACGCAAATTCTGCGACAAATTCAAAATGAAAGCCTGAGCGACTTCAGGATGTCGCTGCATTGCCTCTCGAATGGCATCCGCCCCAACGATCCAAATTTCACTTTCTTCCAAAGCAGCAACGCTGACAGGGTTCCCTTCACTATCAAAGACCGGGACTTCATTGAACGAATCCCCCTCTTCAAAAGTATTGACGATCAACTCGCGTCCTTGTGGGGATACTTTATAGAGTTTTACGCTCCCCGCTTTGATGATATACAACCCTTCGCTATCTTCACCCTCCCAAAATACAGTTTCACCAGCATCATACCGATAAAGATTAGTAGCATCCGTCAGAGGCGCAATAATGTCGTCACTAATACTTGAAAAGTAACGACAGGCTCGCAACGCATCTAACTTCGTGCGTGATTCAGCTGAGAGTCTTTGCATGGGAAAACAGGCTATCCCTCACCAATCGGAGAGCGCAGAACACTGTCCGTGCCTCGATCGATCTCCCAGGGATAGACAATATGAGCATCAGTTACCGCAGCGTAGAATTCCGGCTTCGATGTGCCAAATAGGTTGCGGTAAGGATTGAAATGCAGTACACAGGTATAAGGGAAACCCCCAGCTGCAGAAACGCGGTTACGAACCGACGTGATCGTCCTACCCGACCCCCAAACATCATCCACAATCAGGGTCGGCCGCCCCACGACCAACTCATCACTAGGGAATTGGATGAACTTCGGCCAGGCATATAACTTCGACTCTGACTCTTCCATCTCCGCTGGAAAATCTACCGCCGCCGTCAACACGTGAGTAATTCCCAATGCCTCGGCCAGCAGCCCCCCTGGAATGATACCTCCTCGGGTAATCATCACCATGCCCTCAAATTCGAGTTCGAATTGAGGAATGAGATGATCAATGAGTTTATCAACATCTGGCCAACTGAGAAATTCATGCCGCAATTGCATGGGTTACTCCAAGTTTTCTGCTCGGTAAAAGCACTTGCAGAAATATTTTCTTTTATAGGGTGTATGAGTACTTCGCCCCCATACACCCAGCTTTTTGTTTCGTGTTTTCAAAGATACTCCCGCAATTATAGCAAAGAAGTTGGGTCTACTTCAATCCGACAATCTTTGAGTGACCTGCCCTTCAACAGGGCGAGAGGATTCGGACCACGTAGAATGATCTGCCAGCGATACACACCGCTAATACGGGCGAAAAAGCAGGGCAAGGGTCCAATCAGTTCAGTGGCTGAATGGTCTTCACTTCTCATCCAGGCATGGATCTGCTGGCCCAGATTTTGGGCTGTTTCTTCTACCTCAGCCGTATCCTGCCCCCGGAACTCTAATCGTACAAGTCGCGCGAAGGGGGGATACCCCAACTCCCGTCGATAACCCAATTCCTGGAGATAGAAATTGCGATAACTGTGTCCTGCAGCCGCCTGTAGCACGTAATGATCCGGCTGGAAAGTCTGCAAGATCACCTGCCCCCCTAAGGGGCTGCGGCCAGCCCGCCCCGCAACCTGAGTTAGCACCTGGAAGACACGCTCGCTTGAGCGGTAATCGGGCAGATTCAAACCCACATCGGCCAAGACTGCGCCTACTAGTGTGACCAGCGGCAGATCCAAGCCTTTTGCCAACATCTGTGTGCCAATAAGCACATCGGCTTCATGGTTGGCGAACTTCTGCAAAATCGCGTCGTGCGCCCCCTTATGCCGCGTTGTGCCCCAATCCCAGCGGATCGTACGCATCCCTGGAAATTGTTTACGCACCTCAGCTTCCACCTTTTCAGTCCCGGTGCCATATTGTCTGATCTTTGTGCCTCCACATTCAGGGCAATTTTCTGGCATATTGCGCTGGTATCCACAGCGATGACACATCAAAACGTTTGAGCGTTCTAATGTGCCAACGTGAAACGTTAGTGGCGTATCACACCGCGGACACTTTAGTGAATGACCACATTCTCTACAGAAGACGTATGTGGCTGTGCCGCGGCGGTTGAGAAATAGAATGGCCTGCTGGCCGCGACCTAAGACCTCAGCTAAAGACCCATGTAATGCCTGACTGAAGATCGAGCGGTTACCCGCCTTCAACTCTGAGCGCATATCAACCAGCTGCACGGGCGGCAGGTCGATTGTCTGGGCATCTTTCTCTAAGGATGTGTAAGACGTCCCTAAACTCCCGATATCGCCCAAGGCTTCGGAAATCTTGATCTTCTCCATCTGTAGACGCACGGCCTCTTTGTGAGCCAAAATTCGGTCGGGCAGGCTCAAGGCGGTCCATTGACCTTGGGCGGCGCGGTGGGTGCTAACCACATCGGGTGTTGCCGACCCCATCAAGCAGATCCCACCCACCTGACGGGCGTAGGCCACCGCCACCTCACGGGCATGATAACTGGGAGCCGGATCAGACTGGTAATATGAGTCATCGTGGCACTCATCGATCACGATTAAACCAATATCCGAAAAGGGGGTGAATAATGCGCTGCGCGGGCCAACGATCACAGCGAGCTCCCCAGTGCGCGCCCTGCGCCAAGTATCGTAGCGCTCGCCTGAGGAAAGCCGCGAGTGGATCAAACCCACCCGCCCTGGGAAACGCGCCATGAAGCGTCGCACTGTCTGAGGGGTCAGGGCGATCTCGGGGACCAGTATGATGACCTGCTTCCCCATCTCGAGGACAGCATCCGCAGCACGAAAATAGATCTCGGTCTTTCCGGAGCCGGTAACACCATACAGCAAAACAGGCGGCGCGGACTCCCCAGAGGTTGATCGTTGAATTCCGCGCTGGATTTGTTCCCAAACATCTACCTGAGCCTGGGTCAGCTCGGGGGGCAAGGCGGGAAGAAAATCAATCTCGGATAAGGGATCACGCCAGACTTCTCGTTCTTCAAGTGTGATAAACCCTTTTTCTTCTAGTTTCTTGATATCGGCGGAATTTGCACCAGACTGTTCGTAAAGACGAAATACACTGACTGCGTCCGATGCCCCCATCAATTCACGCAGCAATGTGTAACGCCGTTCGAAAGCAGCCCCGCCCTTCCTTCCGAGGTCCCCCATGCGGGCTTCGACGTCCTCAGGCTGGCACGCTAACCGGGCCATGCGCACCGTTTTAGGGCGTACTGTCGGTGCTTGCAAGATTGGTTCCGAGGTGATCAGCCCACGCCGCTGCAATGCCTGCGCTGTAGCCCTCCAGCGTTTGCGAGGCAGGGCACGCTCGATCTGCCTCCCACGCAATGGGCCGCGCTCTAACAACAGCTCAAGTAACCGCTGCTGAGCATCTGTCAGTTCATCCCTGGATTCTTCGGACCGGTGACGACCAACCTCCGACCACTGCTCTCCCGCCTGAGTCAACTGGTACAGCGTATCCGCCATTTGCCCCAAACCGGGAGGCAACATCAACGACAGGCAGGATGCCAGAGGGGTAAGCGACTGCTCAGAGATATAGCGAGCCAGCTGAACCTGGGCGGGAGTCACCACCGGTTCAGGATCAATAAGGGAGAGGACTTCTTTGGTTTCTGGGACCGATGGATCTGAGACAACTGCCAACACAAGCCCCTGCACAATCTGCTGTCCAAAGGGCACGGTCACCAGGTGACCATGATTGATTTTTCCCTCGAGATGCGGGGGCAAGTGATAATGAAAAACCCCCGATATTTGGGGGATATTCACGGAAATCTCTACGAAAGTCGTCATCTTACTTGCGATTCACACACCTGAGACTCTTGACATCAATACACTAAGGAATTACGCACTTGAAGCAGATTGGGCTGGGAATAGGGGGTGAGAGCGAAGCTCCCACCCCCTATTCCCAGCCATTTTCTCGATGAACTGCGTAAGTCCTACCATTTCAATTAGGAGCCTTGGTCATCTTCGCTTCTTTTTGAAGGTGTCACCGGGCTCAACGAGAGGCGTTCAATGCGCATACCGTCCATGGATTGAATCTGGAATCGAAGACCCTCAACCTCGATGACATCTCCTACATCGGGGATACGACCAAGCCTACCCAGGATGAATCCAGCTATGGTATCGTAATTCGGTTCGTTGAGATTCAATCCCAAAGCTTCATTGACCTCTTCAACCAGCGCTAAACCGTCCAAAGATACTGACCCATCGGGTTTGCGTTGAATCTCTGGTTGATTAATGTCGAAGGGGTCACTAACCTCACCGACGATCTCTTCCATCAAATCTTCTAGGGTTACCAATCCGGCAGTGCCCCCAAACTCATCCATGACAATGGCGATATGCTGGCGACGGTCGCGGAATTCTCGCAAAACCTTGCGCACGGGAACCGTCTCAGGGACGAAATAAGCCTCGCGAATCAAATCGCGCGCCAGGCAATTCTTGCGCTCAGAATCATGTTCAGCCCGCAACAGATCTTTAATGTGCACTACGCCTAAGATATTGTCGAGGTTATCATCATAAACGGGGAATTTAGTAAATGTTGAATGCGTCGCAACCTCTATGCTTTCATCCAGGTTCATATCCGCTTCGAAACCCAAGATTTCCGTACGAGGGATCATCACCTGGCGAACCAATAATTCACCAAAATCGAAAACTGCATGGAGCATTTCGCGTTCTTCATCTTCGACCACGCCAACTTCAGCGCTGGCCGAAACGATCATTTTCAGCTCTTCGACAGAGTGGACCAATTCATGCCCGGAGGCTGGTACCACGCCTATCCACTTCAGCAACGCGTTACCGGTGCCATTTAGCGCCCAAATGAAAGGTTTGAAAATCCACTCTGTCCACAGCGTCGGTCGGGCAACCCACAAAGATGTGTCTTCAGGATTCTGTAAGGCGATGGATTTTGGTGCTAATTCACCCACGACGACGTGCAAAAATGTGATGATGGCAAAAGCCAATCCCGCTGAAAGGCTGTGAGATACTTCACTTTGCATCTCTCCGGGAAATAGTTGGATGAGCGGTTCGAGCAGGTGCGATAGAGCCGGCTCTCCAACCCAACCCAGGCCCAGGCTGGCCAAGGTGATTCCCAATTGGGTAGCTGCAATCACCTGATCTGGGTTTTCGAGGGCTTTTTGTGCCCATTTGGCTGCCTGATTTCCTTGGGAAACTAGTTCCACGATACGCGTTCGGCGCACGCTTATCAAGGCAAATTCGGCTGCCACGAAAAATCCGTTAGCTAACACTAGCACAATAACTGCAAGTAATCTTAATAGATCTAGTCCAATCGTATCCATATATTATTCTCTAAATTTTTGATCGATAAACTACTGCCGCCCCATAGCCAACAACACGATGGTAATCTCCACTGATATCACCCGAGGTGGCATAGTTGACAATCTTCACTTCGTCCGCGCCCAACTCCTTGGCTGCCCACAGCACCGCGGCTACGGCACCGCGCCCACAAGCAAACCCTTCCCCGTCGTCTTCAGCTTGCAGGAATCCCTTAGGGTCAAAGGATTCTAACAAACTGAGCATCTTTCCATCCAGTTTCTCCGCAATTTCCTGGGAGTAGAAATGCGATAAATCCGTGCTGGCCACCAAAAGGGAAACTCGCTCAGCCAGTATTTGAGCCAGGGCTTTCCCTAAGGCATGGGTAACCTTCTCTGTTTGCTCACGCACCATCACAGGCAACAGTTTGAAATCTCCAGCCAGAGATTGCTGTAAAAATGGCAATTCGATCTCCAAGGAATGTTCGCTGTCGTTGCGTACTGGGGACAATCCATACCCCAATTGCTCTTGCAACAACTCACTCAACTCATCAACTGCATGTTTGTCAATCGGCAGGGGGCCTAATGGCGTATCATATGCATCGTGTCCCGAGGTAAGCAGAGCTTGTGGGTATGGCTGGTGCATGGGTGAGATCACAGCCACCAAATCAGGATTCAAACCACGCACAGCCGCAAAGGCATAACCTGCAACCGGTCCAGAGTAGATATGGCCAGCATGCGGCACAACCAGGGCGATAACATCGCCATCGATTTCAGGAGGCTTGGCAATATCAATATAGCCATCGATGCTGGCACTCAAACGGTTTGCGCTACCAGGATACCATTGACCTGCGATAGGGGAGGGGCGAATATCAGTTATCTCAGCCATTTGTGCCTCCTAGGGAAATCCTTATGATTTTAGCACACCATCGAGGGCATAACACACCGACCCTAATGGGTCTCTGGGATACGCCGTGGGACTGTCCAGATGTAGCAACTCCATTTGGGGCATACGAATATAAAATCAGAAAATTGGATATTAATCTCCGATTAACCTTGACATGCATCGAAAAAACGTGTAGACTCGCACCCGCTAATCTTACAGAAAGGAGAGCGCACTTAGATGCAGAACTACAACGCAATGCAAGTTAAAGTCCGCCGCTCTGCCGTTATCGGTGGAGATGTTGTGCCGACTCGGAGTGCGCCTACTGACTGATAAATTTAGCCTAGCCTAAATTTTCCAAGCCACGGGAGCACGCCGAAGCCCCGTGGCTTTTTATTTCTGGCGCGTAAAATCGCGCCCTCCCAGGCCACGGGTATCCAAAGGTGCAAACCCCGTGGCCTTTTTGTTTACCAGTTTAGAACCTACGAGGAAAAAGAGATGTCGCAAGCAATAATCGTTAACGATGTATACAAGAAATTCGGCAAGCCCGGCGCGCCCTTGTGGAAACGCGCCCTCGGCATGGAGGAAAATCGCAATGGAAACGGCAAGCTAAATGGCAATCACAAGGGAAGTCGCAAGGCGAACGAGGTCATCGCGGTCAACAACGTTTCCTTCGATGTCAAAGAAGGTGAGATCTTCGGCGTTCTGGGGCCCAACGGATCTGGTAAATCCACCCTGATCCGGCTGATGGCCACCCTGCTGCTCCCCGATGGTGGCGATATCCGCGTCTTTGGGCACGATGTCGTCAGCCAGCCCTTAGATGTCCAGCGCCTGATCAACCGGGTCTCCGTGGAGGCCAGTTTCTTCAAGAAGCTCTCCCCCATGGAGAACCTGATGTATGGGGCTCGCCTGTACGGCATGGCCGGCGCTGAAACCAAGAAACAGGTGGTCGAAATTTTGACACGCCTCGGTCTGGAAGAACGCTCCATCTTCAGACCTATGGAAGAGATGTCCCGCGGGATGCAGCAGAAAGTAGCCATCGCCCGGGCGCTGCTCTCCAAACCCAAGGTCTTGCTGCTAGATGAACCTACCACCGGCCTTGACCCACGCTCAAAGCGAGAAGTCCAGGCAGTGATCGAAGAGTTGCGCGATGAACATGGCACCACCATGCTGCTCACCACCCATGACATGACCGAAGCAGATGTACTCTGCGACCGGGTCGCCATCATGGACAAGGGCAACGTGGTCGCCATGGACTCGCCCGACAACCTGAAAAAGCTGGTCCCAAATACCAATGGACACGAAACCACCCTGGAAGACGTGTTCCTGGAGTTGACTGGGCGCACTCTGAAAGATAACGAAGAGGACGAATAAAATGGGACACGGATTTTAATATCTGTATTTGCGAGCCCTGAGCCTGCCAAAGGGCGAAGCAATCTGAATCATTAGTTGCCAAGTTTCAGATTGCTTCGTCGGTTTGCACTCTGCAAACCTCCTCGCAATGACAACCAAAAGTAATCCGTGTCCAAAAAAGGAAAATCTACAATGACGACGACATCACCCATCATACATCAAATGCGCGCTTCCTACGCTTTCATGGAGCGCAACCTGAACCTGGTCAAACGCTATTGGACCTGGGAACTGGTCTGGTTGGTTTATTCTATCGCCAACAGCCTCAGTGTGAGTTTCATCGGGCTGGGTATGGAATACTTGAGCGGTAGTGAAGCCAATGTCGACGGTCGCTACCTGGTGCTCTACCTAGTCATCGGGACGCTGGTTTGGCGCTACCTCTCAACCGTCTTTTACTGGATCACCGAGTTGATCAGCATCGAGCGTTGGGAAGGCACCATCGAATACACCCTGATGGCACCCATCCGGCGCCTGACCCACATGTCTGGGCAAACAATCTTCGCCGTGATCTACAGTCTGTTCTTCACCGGCGTGATCCTCGGGGTAACTGTGCTGATCTTCGACCTGGACTTAAGCGGCGCCAATCTTTGGGGTGGCACGCTGATGCTGCTTTCAGGCTGTCTCTCGTTTGTGGGAATCAGTGTGATGGCATCTACACTGCCGCTGCTCTTCCCTGAACGGGGCGCCCAGATGACCCACATTGTCATCGCCATGCTGCTGTTGGTCTCCGGCGTTTATTACCCTATCGAGGTGCTGCCCGGATTCCTGCAAAAAATGGCCGTCTTCAGCCCGGCGACGTATGTGCTCGAAGGCGTGCGTCATGCTCTCTTGGACGGAACACCTACACTGAGTCTATGGGAGCACATGTGGCCCGCGCTTGCAATGGGTGTGATGCTGATCCCAGCAGGATTGTGGGTTTTTGAGCAGGCCGAACGCTACGCCAAGCGTGCGGGCAAGCTACATCGGAATGGATAACGTGAAACGTTGGAACGCTCTAACGTTTCACGTTCTTAGGAGGAAAAATGGCTGTAAACTGGATCGATGTTAGTAAGCTACCCTTCAACGTGATCCTGCTTCTCGAGCGGGAGCAACTGACCTGGTTCCCAGGCTGGCTGCCAGAACCTGAGCTGGGTACTGCTCTCGAAGCGAATCCCGTTGCGGAATGGTATCTGCGACGCAAATGCCCGGAAATATGCGCCTGGGTCGATCAAGTCATGACCCAAGCTGATGCTTCCGCTTCCGCGCAGGAAATTCGCCAGGCTGAATTGGACGTAATGAACGCCATCAACGACCTGTTGGTATATGTGGTGGACCCCACTATCTACGATCAGCTACCTTTTTTGGGTTGGGACTCGAATGAACTCATGGGTCTGGTAGATTTCAGCAACAAGACCGTCATCGATGTAGGCGCAGGCACCGGCAGGCTGGCATTCCTGGCAGCTGACTCTGGACGCGCTCGGACTGTCTTCGCGGTTGAACCCGTGGGCAATCTGCGCCGGTACATGAGAGGCAAAGCCCAGACTCAAAGCATAGAAAACCTCTTCGCCGTGGATGGCCTGATCACAGATATTCCCTTTCCGGATGGCTTCGCCGATATCACCATGGGCGGACACGTCTTTGGAGATCAACCCGAAGCCGAACAAAGGGAACTCGAACGCGTAACCAAGATCGGTGGCATGGTCATCCTTTGCCCAGGCAACAACGACCACGACGAGGGCTGGCACCAGTTCCTGGTTGATCAGGGTTATCAGTGGTCGCGCTTCGAGGAGCCGGGCGATGGGGTCAAACGCAAATATTGGAAAACGATCTCACGGAGGGAAACTTTCTCTCTTTGGGAACGCACTGCAATGTGACGAACACTGACAAGGAATGAGAAGAATGCAATCGCAAGACAACGCAGCCAAGAAAGAACCGCTGCTCAACTACACACTGAAACTATTCATGACCGCCATGGTGCTGGCCAACATCGGCGGCAGCATGTACGGATCGATATTGCCGCTCTATTTGAAAGACCTCAATGCGAACGTGATCCAGGTGGGATTGTTCTTTACCCTCTCACGCATTATCCCCCTGGTGCTTCAAATCCTGGGGGGCTGGATCTCTGACTCTTTAGGACGCTTGCGCAGCATCGCCATGGGCAGCATTGCTGGCGTATTCTCTTATGTAGGCGTCATCCTGGCTCCCACCTGGCAGTGGGTTTTGCTGGGAGAAGGATTGGGAGCGGTCACACGCTCGCTGGTGGGGCCAAGCTTCAGCGCTTTCATCGCCGAACAATCTTCCGAAGAGAAACGCGCCCGGGTTTTCGGTGTCACGGAGAGTATCTTCATGTTGGTGGTGATCATTGGGCCTCCGCTGGGGGGCTGGATGGCGGATGAATATGGTTTTCGGCGGATGTTGGTCGCCGCCGGGCTGCTCTACACAACCGCGGCGATCATCCGCATCGGTATGGCACGCGTCGCTGCGAAAGGCGCTGAGGCCAATCCCGAAAAGCTCTCGATGAGCAGCCTGAAGGAAAAATTAGGCGCTATGACCGCCCTGTTATTGGCTGGAGGCCTGATGACCTGGATCTTGATCACCGATGGCGTGAGGGATATCGCCTATACCATGTCCTTCACGCTCGAATCTCTCTACCTGGAAGAAATCGGGGGATTGAGCATGACAGATATCGGGTTGCTAGCCTCGGTTTTTGGGATCGCCAACATGATCACTACCATCCCGGCGGGAAAGCTCGCCGATGCCAAGGGCGAGCGGGTGGCCATTGCAGGCGGCTTCCTGCTGGATGCAATAGGCATCGTCATCTTCCTGAATGTGAACACCTTTTGGGGCTATGCGATCGCCTGGGGCACCTTCGGGATCGGCGTGGGGATGATGTCCCCAGCATATCAATCTCTGACCAGTAAAGCGGTGCCCGAAAACCTGCGCGGGACAGCCTTTGGCTTGCTGCACAGCAGCCTGGGGTTGTTCTCACTCCCTGCTCCAGCAGTGGGCGCTCAATTGTGGCATCGCTTTAGCCCCCAGACTCCTTTCAGGATCACTGCCGGCATCGCTTTATTGACCGTGATCCCTGCCTGGCTGAAATTCAAAGCGCCAGAGAATGGCGAGTCGCAAGACGCGAATCATAAGCTGCAAGAAGCAGGAGTTACGAGTGAAACGTAATTCAATACCCCTGTGCATGAGCACTGGGGTGGCGAGAAGTCAATAGGAATGCGCATTCTCGCACAGGAGATTACTATGAAGACAGAGAAAAACCTTACCATCCCAGGGGCACCTCAAATTCCAGGGCTGAGCTTCCGGCATTTTCGGGGCAAAGTCGATCTCCCAGGGATGGTCAAATTGAATAATCTAGCATTTCTGGCTGATCAAACTGGGGAACTGGAAACTCTGGATCAGCTTGCCCACCACTATGCTCATCTCAAGAATTGTGATCCGAAAAAGGACATGATTTTGGGAGAGTTGGATGGCGAGTTAATTGTATATTCCAGGGTATATTGGATTGAAGAAGATGGCGCGATTGTCTACCGATTGTTCGGGAGAGTTCATCCGGAATGGCGTCGTAAGGGTTTGGGATCGGCGCTATTGCCATATAATGAAAACCGCTTACGTGAGATCGCAAAGGCAAACGGGCACAACGCCAATAAACTTCAGGTTTTCGAAAGTCACAGTGGCAATACAGTCCCTGGCAATAACGCATTGCTCGAAAAATTTGGTTACAAGGTCGTACGTTATTTTTTCGATATGACCCGGTCAATCGATACCCCCATCCCACCCTCGCCACTGCCCGATGGATTGGAAGTGTGGCCTTTCGAAGTTGCCCATAATCGCTCAATCTGGGAGGCTATGGATGAAGCGTTTCGCGATCACTGGGGCTATATCGAGGGCACGGAGGATGACTATCAGCGCTTTTTGGACAGCCCCGACCGCAAGACTCACCTGTGGAAAGTAGCCTGGGAAGGGGATCAGGTTGCTGGGATGGTATTGAACAACAACTATGCCCATGAAGACCTAGAATTCAACCGCAAACGCGGCTGGACAGACCCGATATGTGTACGACGCCCCTGGCGACGACGAGGATTAGCCAAAGCCCTGATCGCTCAAAGCATCCAAATGTTCCGCGAGATGGGATTCGATGACACGGCTCTGGGTGTTGACACCAACAATCCTAATGGTGCCCTCAAGCTCTATGAGAGCATGGGCTATCAGACCGATAAAACCTGGACTTCCTATCGGAAACCACTGAACTCGAAATAAAGGATTGCGTTTCTGCGTGGAGAAATAACTATGAATACTCTGCGGCTATCCACGTAAGGCGGGACACTATGATACATTGACGTAGCGGCACAAT
>CAYWIC010000062.1:0-27727 GCA_964458115.1 uncultured Anaerolineales bacterium
ACGGAGAAACTGGGTTGGTAGTTCCCGAACGTGATGCCAGGGCTTTATCACACGCCCTAGGGCGTCTGCTGACTGAGCCGGCGTTTGCAAAGCGTTTGGCCAAAGCTGGGCATGATGAAATTGCTCAGCGAACGAATGAGCGTATGGTAGAAGGATTTGTGAAAGCCATCAAACACGCGGCTAAGGTTCGAACAAGCAAATATTAGTAATTGGTCAAGGAACAGAGCACTGTAATATTTGATACCAAAAAAATTGTCCAACACCAGCGAGCAGTGGTTTGAAATGTTGGCAAAATCTTATTCAGGTCTGAGATGTCCTAAATTATTATGCTTCAGCGTGAAAACATCCTTGGCGTGAATGTCAGTGCTATCAATATAGATCAGGCCCTAGGTGAGATCAAGGGGTGGATCGCAGGCCGTCAGACACACTATGTTTGTGTGACGCCAGCCCATGGGATCATGGAGTGTCAGCGGGACCTGGAGTTGCGGGGGATCTTTAATAATAGCGGTTTGACTACTCCCGATGGAATGTCTGTGGTTTGGCTTCTGAGGCTGTACGGGCATTCCAGTGTCGATCGGGTTTACGGCCCTGATCTCCTCCAAGCCGTTTGTAAGATGTCTTTGGCGAATGGGTGGCGGCATTACTTCTACGGCAGCACACCTGAAGTGCTGATGGATTTGGTGGCCAGATTGGAGGAACAATTTCCAGGTTTGGAGATTGCTGGGAGCCATTCTCCCCCCTTTAGAGAATTAACTGAGGAAGAAGACCGGGTGATCATTGAGGAGATCAATTCCGCTAATCCAGACATCGTTTGGGTTGGTATCAGCACCCCCAAGCAAGAACGCTGGATGTCCACTCATCGTAATCAATTGTCCACATCGGTTTTGATTGGCGTCGGCGCAGCATTTGATTTCCTTTCAGGAAAAAAACCACAAGCGCCCCAGTGGATCCAACGCAGTGGTCTGGAGTGGCTCTTTAGGCTGCTTTCTGAGCCTCGGCGTCTTTGGCGGCGGTATGCTGAATATCCCTATTTTGCTCTGTTGGTACTTGCACAAATGGCTGGAATCAAAAAATACGACTAATTTGTCAAGGCGGCATTTGCGTAGATTTCCAAAAATATGGGGTGGCAGGAGTTCGGAGCCGCTTTGCGTGCCCCCCCATATTTTCGGTCTCAACGTCTGTACGAGTTAATATTCATGTTACGGCGATTTTCTGTAAATCTTGCCATACTTTATATTTTGATCGACGAGGCATTCGTGTTATTGGCGCTGGTGCTGGCTGTAACAATTCGCCCGCTGTTCAACCCATTGGATTTTGTTCAGGTATTGGAAGCCCCAATTCAAATGCCGGGGATGGTGTATGTGCTTTCAGTGGTAGTTTGGTCGGCTGTCATGGCATTGCTCTCTGTATATGATGGCAGGCGCAATTTGCAAGTAGTCGACGAGCTGACCAATCTCACGGTAGCCGTTGGTGTGGCCTTTGTCTCTCTCGCTGGGGTGCTGTACCTTTCTTACCGGGAAGTATCGCGACTGCTTTATTTGCTGTTTGGTTTTCAAGCCTATCTCTACTTATTGGTTTGGAGAGTGTTTGTGCGGCTGCTCTATCATTGGCGCGGGCGGGTTGGTGCCCAGCCTCGGCGAGTGCTGATCATTGGGGCGGGAACTGTCGGTGGTCGGGTCAGAGACCAGTTAGAGCAGTATCCCTATTTTGGCCTGGAGTTTGTCGGATTTTTGGATGAT
This sequence comes from uncultured Anaerolineales bacterium, assembly GCA_964458115.1. Lineage (GTDB taxonomy): Bacteria > Chloroflexota > Anaerolineae > Anaerolineales > UBA11858 > NIOZ-UU35. The sequence goes on from CAYWIC010000062.1 coordinate 1,740, forward strand.
GACACTCGGAAACGCACATCAAATGAAAGTATCCTTGGCCCTCTAGATCAGACTCGTTCAAAAATTATTGATCATGCGATCGACGATGTGGTTTTAGCATTACCTCGCCATGCCTACGAGCGCGTCAATCAACTGATCATCGAGCTGCACGACCTGCCCATCAAAGTCTGGGTGGTGCCGGATTATTTTTCGCTGACCCTCTTCCAGGCACAGGTTGAAGATTTCGCCGGGATCCCATTGCTGGATTTGCGCGCCCCGGCACTGAACGATTATCAGCGCCTGACAAAACGGGCATTTGATCTGATCGTAGCGTCCATTTTGTTCCCTTTTGCAATGATCTCAATGGGATTGATAGCTTTGGCGATCTGGATCGACGATCCCGGTCCGGTTTTCTTCCGTCAAACGCGCCTGGGCGAGAATGGGCGCCTGTTCAAAATGTACAAATTCCGCACCATGGTTGTAGGAGCTGAGGAAATGCTGCACCTTGTCGAAAAGGAGGACCAACAGGGCAATCCACTTCACAAATTTCCTGACGACCCCCGCGTCACTCGAATAGGTAAATTCTTACGGCGCACCAGCCTGGACGAGCTGCCGCAGATCTTCAATGTGTTCAAAAGCAATATGTCCCTGGTAGGACCTCGGCCCGAATTGCCTCATCTGGTGGCTAAATACCAACGCTGGCAGCGCAAGCGTTTTACGGTTCCCCAAGGCATTACCGGTTGGTGGCAAGTCCATGGCCGCAGCGACAAGCCCATGCATTTGCATACGGAAGATGATCTGTATTATGTGCAAAACTACTCCCTTCGACTCGATTTGTATATCTTGTTTAAGACGATTTGGGTGGTCTTTCGGAGAGAGGGAGCGTATTAACCGTAGGAAATCAAATATCCACGTGAACACAAGGTCACCTAGAATAAACTCTGAAAGAGGTTGTTCATAATGAATCAAACGAGTTTTCGGACATATCTGGGCGTTTTCCTCATTGCTTTGTCCATGTTGATGCTTGAAGTAACGCTAACACGAATTTTTTCACTGATTTTGTTTTATCACTTTGCTGTGCTGTCTATTTCGCTGGCTCTATTCGGATCGGCGGCAGCCGGCGTGATGATCTATCTCTTCCCTGGATATTTCCAAAAGGAAAATTCAGGTACTATGCTCACATTTTTGTCGCTGGTTTATTCAGTTTCGGTCGTAGTTTCGTTTGTGATATTTCTACAAATCCCTACTGGTTATTGGGATATTTCCTTTGGCAATTTTGTTACTCTATCGTTGACTTATGCGGTTTTAGCGTTACCTTTCTTTTTTGGGGGACTTTGCCTATCGTTGGTATTGAAGACATTCGCCTTCCAAGTTAGCTTGGTGTACTTCGCAGACTTAATTGGAGCCGCTTCGGGTTGTCTTCTGGCGTTGTTATTTCTGAACTTATTGGGTGGGCCAGGGACAGTCTTTGCAGTGGCAGTTGTGGCCGCGCTAGCTTCGTTGACATTTAGTATTGGCCGTCAATCACACCTTTGGTATGGAAACCTGATATGGCTGATCGTTAGCTCTGCCATCTTAATCCTGAACGTTCAATTTAACCTATACAAAATAAAATTTGTGAAGGGAGAATTAGAGCCAGCTATGCTCTATGAGGGCTGGAACTCATATTCTCGAGTAGCTGTTTTTCCTGAGAACAAAGAAGCTGGGGATGTTTTTGGGTGGGGACTGAGTCATGAACATACATATGATAACCCAGGCTGGATGCGCTTGACAATTGATGCTATGGCCGAATCTCCCATTGTCCGATTCAATGGAGATTGGGAAAGTGTCCGTTTCTTAAAATATGATGCGAGTGCATTGGTTTATTACCTTAGAGACAATTCGAAAGTTTTAGTGATTGGACCAGGTGGAGGCCGAGATGTGTTAACGGCTTTATTGTTTGGCGCTTATCGAATAGATGGAGTTGAACTCAATCCTTTGATTATCCATGCAGTCCGCGACAAATTTGCCGTCTATGCAGGTCACATTTACGACAACCCTCAGACGAACATCTACGCCGATGATGGCCGAAACTTTTTAGCCAAATCATCTGAACGATACGATGTATTGCAGGCCTCTGCGGTAGATACCTGGGCCGCGACGGCTGCTGGCGCATTTGCGCTTTCGGAAAACACGCTTTATACACAAGAAGCTTTTAAAATGTATCGGCAACACCTTACTCCGGAAGGCATCCTGGCTTTCAGCCGTTTTGTTTATCCTGGAGATCACTATGGTGAAACTTTACGACTGACAAGTTTAGCTTTATCTGCTTGGGGAGCAGATGGCGTTCAGGAACCAAGCCAACATCTTATGCTGGTGGGCAATTTGAACGATACTGAGGATGAAGGGTTTGTATCTCTGTTGTTGAAGTACTCGCCCTTTACCCTTGAAGAGGTCGAGAAGGTTGAAGCGGTTAGTCAGGAGATGGGGTTTTCTGTTCTATATGCGCCTTTCGGTCGGGGATATGGAGTAATCCACGATTTGGTCACTGCACCAGATTATGATGCCTTTTGGGACAACTACCCTATTGATATTACGCCCCCTACAGATGACCGCCCCTTTTTCTTTCAAATGTTGAAGCTGACCGATATCCCTCGCTTGGGCTTACGGACCATCTTTAGCAATGTAGAGAAACTACGATTTGTGCCGATCGCGACGTTGGGCGTGCTCCTCACCCTTGTAACTTTCCTCGTTTTGGTTTTTATACTGGGACCAATGTGGCTCTACAGGCGGCGCGATTTACAGAATATTTACGGAAATTTGCGCTTCATACTTTATTATGCTTGTCTTGGCATCGGATTTATGCTGATTGAGGTCGGACTGATCCAAAAATTTGGTTTGTTTTTAGGTCATCCAACGTACTCTTTGGCTGTGGTGTTGTCGTCATTGTTGCTTTCAAGCGGGTTAGGAAGTTTTGCTACACGCAAGGTTGTTCCTGAACGTGCGGTCCCTGTCGCCCGCCGGATTGGTATGGGTTTGCTCTTTCTAATACCTCTCTATATCCTATTCCTGCCCTATCTCTATGGAAATTTCATGGGTTTAGATAGGCCTTTGAAGGTTATTATCTCGATTGGCAGCTTGTTTCCAATCGGGTTTTTATTGGGCACTTTTTTCCCTCTGGGTATCAAGCTCGTAGTTCTACACCGAGCTGAGATGGCGATCCCCTGGTATTGGGCCGTTAACAGCGCAACTTCAGTCTTTGCATCTGTTTTTGCAATCGCGGTGGGTCTTCAATTTGGGATAACGGCCGAATTGGCTGGAGGATGGTTTGCCTACCTGATTGCTACAAGTATTCTATTTACTTTTGCACTAAAGCAACAACCCGCGTAGCGCGGAATTCTTTCTGCGTGGGCATAGATCCGGCGGACATCTATTCGACTTTAAATAGAATCGTATCCATATGAACAAAACTGTGTCAGTAACGAAATCATCCATAAATTGGCAATATCTAACCCGCGAAATGGGATTGATTTTGTTGTGGGTGTTTATCATCATCGTTGCAGGCACAGTCACTGGCCTGATCAATTTTCGAATTCAAGTTGCCAATACCATCTTGGGCGTAGCTGTCTTGGGTTCGTGGCTCATTAGACTCTTTATTCATCGAAGAAAGGTGCCGTTGACAGGAATCGAGTGGGGAATAGTCGCTTTCATGGTCGCCCAATTGATAACTGTGCTCTTCTCTCAGGATGTGCGCCGGGGTCTTCCGTCTTTGTTGATGTATGTGGTGTTTATTTTAGTTTATTATTTCATCTCAGATTTGGTTTATCGTAAATGGCCGATTGAACTGATCGAAAAGACACTGCTGATAGTTGGTGGGATCGTAGTGGGGTTAGCTTTATTCCAACTCTGGGGAGATTACTCTATTTGGAGAAACATAGTCGCAGATTTGCCCTATGCGCCGAGTTTTGAGTATCGTTTGTACGCTATCTTTGGTGATGCAAATATGTTGGCAGCATTTGTGAATATCCTTATCCCCATTTCTATTGGGCGGATTTTGTCCTCTCGAAAAATAATTCCTGCAATTTCCTTAAGCGGACTGCTGGTCGGAATATTGGTGATCGTTTATTTTTCATCTTCACGGGGGGGCGTGCTTGGAGATTTAGCCGCTATTTCTGTTTTTATTATCGGCTGGGTTAAATTTGTGTCTGATCGAGCCCGTGAATGGGTTCTGAAGATCTGGAGTTTCTTGCGCTCTCATCCGATAATTTTAGGTTTTATTGCTTTGGCAGTAGCAGCACCCGTTGTATTTGTCCTAATGAAGGTTCTCCAATTTCAAGGAGATGCCACCCATGGACCGATTCTTAGTTCTCGCACCGCCTTTTGGGGAGCAGCCTGGGAAGCTTTCCGTTCTTCACCTTGGGTAGGGACTGGACCTGGAACATATCCTTCGGCCTATATCCTCTACAACGAAGTGCCGCCTGATCGCCCTTATCTGCACGCCCACAGTGTGCCCTTCAACCTCGCCGCCGAGAGCGGCCTGCTTGGATTGGGTGGGTTGGTGATATTCCTATTCATAGTTGCTCGGGTAATATGGGCATCTCGTCTTATATTATCTTCAAAATCCCGCATACGCTGGGTGTCGATTACCGCCGCCCTGGCAGGGTTTAGCGTTCACTCCCTGGTAGATAATCATCTGCCGTATTCATCCGTAGGAATTACGATTACCGTACTGCTGGCTATGTTAATTGCACAAAATAGAGTAGGTGCTTATCGACATGATGTCGACAGCCCCAAAGTGTTTTCTGCACAGTGGCTGCTCGTTCCTGCTTTACTCATTGCTGGCTTGAGCGTCTACTCACTGCGCGCCTATTGGGACAATGAAACTGCTATCGATGCTGCATTTCAAGGAGATTGGCAACAAGCAGCATTATCATTCGATCGGGCCATCGAACATGATCCATCAATGGCGCACTATTGGCTGCAAGGTGGCTACGCCAATGGTGTTCTGGCAGCTGAGGGGGATGAGAATGCGTTGGGTAAGGCTCTTGAACTCACGGAACACGGGATTGCTTTGGAGCCAGATTACGCGCTGCATTATGCCAACCTCGCGGCACTATATTGGCAGGTTGGAAATTCTGACATGGCAATCTTGAATATTTCTCAGGCAATTGAGCTAGAACCTCAGGTGTCAATCTTCTGGTTGAACCTAGGGATCTATGCTGAAGCCCTGGCTCATGATGACGATGCTCGTGATGTTTATCAGGAACTCCTTTCTTTGCGACCATCATTTGCAGAAACTTCATTTTGGACCCAGACAGATCTGCGTGCTGAAGTATTATCTTCCTGGCGGAAGGAAAATCCAGAGTCAACTTCGCCCGAATCACTCGTATCATCAGGTAGAAATGCCATTGCACAAGGTGACTATGCCACCGCTGAGAAGAGACTGGTTGAAGCCTGGGGACACTACGACCAAATTGTGAATTTGTATGCGGCGTTCTCGGAACTAGCCTTAGCCAGGGGGGATCTAGATCAGGCCGAGAGCTATCTGCACGCCGCGTTGTGGATCCAGGGAATCTCGTCTAATGCAGGAAAGGTCGCACCACTGCTCGCGCTGGCAGAAATCAAACACATGCAGGGTGATTCAGATGCTGCTCTGCTCCGATTCCGCCAGGTCTATGAGTCGGTTACTGAATACACAATTTATGGATGGGCTACCAAGGGCTGGAATCCGTATTCCTGGTTTGTGTTCCAGCGCCGCAGCTTACCCATTGATATTCTGCCTCAAGTAGTCCGACCGCCTCTCCCGCCTGAACTGGTGGAACGGCTTTTGCCACTGGTGGATTTGCATCGCGCCGCGGGTGAGTTCGATAGAGCGAATGAAGTCCATCGTCAACTCATGGGTATGAGGGATTAAATCCATGAATGATATACTTAGTTGATTTGGTTCCAAAAACATTCCATTGCTGGAGATTCTGTGTATCGATATCGTTCAATGTTCCTGACGTTTGCCCTAATCCTGGCTGTTCTGGTTGGCCTGGCAGGATTGACCTGGGCGAACTATCGTTTCGCGGTTCAGAACCCAGGCGGCAATGATTTTTTGGCCCGCTGGATGGGTGCTCGAAAGTGGTTGATGGAGGGGATCAGCCCCTACGACGAGCAGGTCAGCCTGGCCACGCAAGAGATCATTTACGGTCACCCTGCGGATGTCACTCAGGGGGAAGACAAGAACCACTTTGTATACCCACTGACCTCGATGATATTCTTTGGCCCCTTTGGGTTGCTAGAATATCTGCCCGCGCGCGCAATTTGGATGACGGTTTTGGAGTTGAGCTTGGCTGCGTTGGCGATTATCGGGTTGCGTTTGATCCGTTGGTCAATATCTCCGGTGCGTGTAGCAGTGATGATCTTGTTTAGCGTGCTCTGGTATCATGGCGCTCGCATCATTATTATTGGCCAATTTGCAGGCATAGAAGCCCTGCTACTTGTGGGAGCCTTGTTGCTGATCTATACCGAGCAGGATGGATTTGCTGGGTTGTTGTTAGCCCTTTCGACGACCAAACCCCAAATGGCCTATTTGATCATCCCCTTTGTGCTGATCTGGGCGTATTCAAACCGCCGCTTCACCATCTATTCGGGATTCTTCGGCAGTCTCTTAGCGATGTTCTTGGTATCCCTGTTCTTTATCCCCAATTGGCCAATGCAGATGATCTGGCAGTTGATGGAATATCCCAGCTACACCGAGCGCATCGGCTCTCTGATCTCCATCCTGGCTGGTTCTATTCCGGGGATAAGCCGGCAACTCTCAATCATTTTGAATGTGTTCTTCTGGGGGTATTTGCTCATAGAGTGGATATTGGCCTGGGGCAAAGACCGAAATTGGTTCCTCTGGACGGCTTTGATGACGTTGGTGCTGACCAATTTCCTAGTCTTGCGCACGGCTACGACAAATTATGTGATGATGTTCCCCGCATTGTTACTGATTTTCAAGGTGCTAGAAGATCGCTGGCCCAGGGCAGGAAAATGGATTGTTTGGACCATGATCGCTCTTTTCTTGGTAGGGTTATGGGGCTTGTTCTTTGATACCGTTCAAGGCAATCTCGAGCAGCCAGCCATGTATTTGCCCCTGCCGTTGTTCTGTCTTTTGGGTTTGTGGTGGGTGCGTTGGTGGTCGATCCGCCCGCCATTGAGGCCCATTGAAGAGTTTTTTGAGTAGATTGAGCAATCCAAAATTTCAAGTAGCAGCTCATCAAAAAGGGTTGCTGACCCTCATTCTGATCAGTGCACTCATTCTGCGCCTTATCGCTATTTCCACTCGTCCGCTCTGGTACGATGAGGCCTTTTCCACTCTGTTTGCATCTAGTGGACCTGTTGCGATGCTCCAGGGCACTCTTGGAAATTTTGAAGGCCAAGCTGCAGAGGAGCACCCCCTTCTCTACTACACGATGCTTTGGGGGTGGATGAGCGCCTTTGGAGATACTCCCTTGGCAGTGCGCTCCTTCTCGGTGATCTTTGGAATGGGGATTGTGTGCCTACTATATTTCTTGGGGAAATCTCTGATCGATAAGTGCTTCGGTCTGCTGATCGCCTCTTTGGCCGCGATCGCACCTTTCCAGGTGCATTATTCCCAAGAAGTGCGCATGTATGCTTTGATGGCATTTCTGCTGATGGGGGCTACCTATTCTTTATGGAGGGGAATGCGCAGAGGGGGGTTGGGGTGGTGGCTGCTCTTTGGGCTGTGTTCTGTTCTCGCGCAATATACCCATAATTTGGCTACTTTCTACCTGGTTCCTCTAGCGCTGACTCCACTCTGGATCAAGGACTGGCGCGCTCTGCGAGCCGCACTGTACAGCGGGCTGGGCGCGTTGCTGCTCTACCTGCCATGGCTGCTAAGATTACCTGCTCAGTTCGCAAAGATCCAGGACAATTTCTGGATACAGCGTCCATCACCAGCTCGGATAGTGACGGTAATACTTAGCTTCGTGACCAATTTACCCCTCCCAGCGAATTGGATTCCTTTTTCTCTGTTTATTACTCTTTTTGTGGTTGCCTTAGCTCTCTGGCAAACCTTCAAGGAATGGCGACGAAGAGAAGCTGGTTATCAAAAGGGATTGTGGTTATTCTATCTGGCTTTTGGACCGCCAATCTTGCTGTTCGTCTTCTCTCAATGGCAGCCGGTTTTCATTGAGCGCGCTTTGCTGCCCTCAGGGGTGATCTTCTTGGCCTGGATTGGGTGGACATTCAGCCAGACAGGGGTGCCTAAATGGATGCAGTTGTTGACTTATGGTGTTTTAGTGGCAGGCATGGTACTGGGAGTTTACAATCATGCCGAATACGCCGGATTCCCCTATGCCCATTATGCTGAGCTGGATGCATTTCTCGCTGAGCGATCATCTGACGATGATGTGATCCTACATTCCAATAAGCTCAGCATGCTGCCTATGGTGTACTACGACCAGGATCTACCCCAGCGTTATCTCGCTGACCCTGAGGGTAGCGGAGCCGATACTCTGGCACCGGCTACCCAAACAGTGTTGGGCTTAGTCGCTGAATCTGATATTAGTACCGCCGTTGGTAACGCCGGGGAAGTGCGGTTTGTTATCTTCCAGCGTGCCATCGAAGAGTATCAATCCCTCGGGCATGGCACTCACCCCCACTTACAATGGCTGAACAACCACTACAATATCAAGGAGATCTCAAAATGGGGGGATCTGCGGCTATATGAGTTCAGCAAAGAATAGGTTCTTGTGAAGCAGCGCCATAACTCTCTTCTCGTACTTGTTTCCTTAGCCTGGGTGGCTATCATCGTCAGCTTGTATTTTGTGAGTCACAAGCCATTTACACTAGAATTGGCATTAAGCCTTGTTCGTGCTGGGGGGCAATTGCTTGTCGCTGTGGGCTTGGTTTCGTTGGCAGGTGGTTTTGGGACTTGCATTATTTCCGCAAAAGATAGTCATCCACTTGAGCGTCTCGTTCTGCAAGCTGCGCTTGGATTGGGGCTAATGAGTGTTTTCGTGTTGCTGTTGGGCTGGATATTGGGATTAAACCCAATGGTGATGTGGCTGCTCTATATCGGAGCTGGAGCGCTCTTGTGGCGACCCATGCTCAAATGGTGGCGAAATTGGCGCACCTTCACATCCATTTGGAAGGATGCTGGTAGTTTAGAAATGATCTTTGCCATCGTCGTGGGTTTTACCTTGCTAACGACATTAATCACGGCGCTGGCACCGCCCCTAAAATTCGATGCCCTGGTATACCACCTCACCATTCCAAGCGCCTATCTAGATGCGGGCAGGATTTCTTATTTGCCCTGGACGATGTTCTGGGGGATGCCCCAGACTGCTGAAATGCTATTCATGTGGGTCATGGCCCTTGCTGGCGCAGAGGCAGCTGCGGTGCTGGGCTGGTTGATCGGCGTGCTTGCCCTTGTCGGGATTTTTGGTTTTGTTTCACATCGGTTGAATGCTTTCTCCGCCTGGGTGGCAGTTGCGACTCTGATGGCGGGCTACACCTCGGCTTCGTCGCTAGCTTGGGGGTATGTTGATTGGATGACGGCCTTATTTGGCTGTGCGTTCTTGATCTCGCTGGAAAATTGGTGTACCCATCAAAAACGAAGCGTTTTGATCTATTCTGGAGTTTTTGCCGGCCTGGCCCTGGGGACCAAATATACGGCTGGCGTATTGCTGTTTTGCGGACTGGTGGTAATCGCCTGGCATGGACGCAAGGAAGCACTGAGCCGACAATTCCACAATGTGATTCAGTTCGCAGTAGCTGCATTGTCACTTTCCTCGCCATGGTGGGTAAAAAATCTGCTTGCAACGGGTAATCCGTTCTATCCTCTGCTTTATCCTGCTGGCGCAATGGACCCCTTTCGTCTGGATTTTTATCAGGATCAGCCCTTGTATGGTGGATTGCTCGATATGATCTTGTTGCCATTCAAGGCTACCATTGATGGGATTGAGGGCGCAATGGGATTTAATGCCTCCATCGGGCCGTTGCTCTTGGCATTAGGGGGTTTGTCCTGGATTGGATGGAAGCAACGGCCTGATGATCAACGTAGCTCGGTGGTGGTTGCAGGGATTGTCTCTGGGGTTGGTCTAGTCACTTGGGCGGCCGCCAGCCGTTTCTCAGGATTGCTGATCCAAACCCGATTGTATTTTTCACTTTTCCCGGCATTCACTTTTCTGGCCGGGGCTGGTTACCAGGGCTTGTGGCAGATCAAGATCCCAAATCTGCGCCTTGGCAGGGTGGTTGGACTGTTGGTGCTATTGGTCCTGGGATTGAACATCCTCAAAATAGGAGACGCTGTTTTGCGCCAAAACGCGCCCCAATTTATATTTTCGATCACAAGTAAGGAAGATTACCTACTCAATAACTTAGGATGGTTTGCCTGGGTGATGGAGTCGATCGACGAACTACCCGAAGAGAGTCGGGTTCTGATGCTGTGGGAGCCGCGCAGCTTTTACTGCACTCCGATATGTATCCCAGATGAGGTCCTTGACCGTTGGATCCGCGAGGCGCGCAGCGGAAAGGATGTTGATGGTATTGTGACGGGCTGGGGTGCACAGGGTGTCACTCACCTGCTTTACTATCAAGAGGGAGCAGATTTCATCCGGCGTGAAGATGACCGCTACAAGGATGATGATTGGCAGCTGCTTGATCAATTGCTGGATGCGCTGCCCGCGCCGCTTGATTTTGGCGATGTGTATGCGCTGTACCCATTGACCCCTCCATGAAGCGCCTTCAATTCCTGATATTATTTTTCATCGGTCTCATTGTTGCCCTGGCAGCGAGCACTTTTCAGGCTTCACCGGGGTATATGGACGCGGAGTATTATTTCGCCACAGGTCTTCAGTTGGCTCGTGGAGAGGGTTTTTCAGAACCTTTCTTATGGAATTACTTGGACGAACCACAGGGCGTGCCGCATCCCTCCCACGGTTACTGGCTCCCCCTGGCTTCGCTTCTGGCTGCCTTGGGCATGATACTGACCAGTAATTTGGGGTTTTCCAGTGCGAAAATCGGTTTTATCTTGTTTACTAGCTTGATCCCACCTCTGACTGCGGGGATCGCCTACGCAGTGACTGGAAAACGCCGTTCTGGGATCCTGGCTGGATTATTGGGAGTCTTCTCAGTATTTTATTTACCCTATCTCCCCACCAGCGATACTTTTGGGCTATATATGGTTTTGGGCGGTTTATTTTTTCTCATGCCATCGCTGACTAGAGATCATCTCGGGGTAAACGTGCTCTACGGGTCAATTGCAGGGTTGATGTACCTTACTCGTGCCGATGGTCTGATGTGGCTTTTTGTGGCAATTGGGATGACATTCAATTCTTCCAAAAACCGAAATGGAACTGGGCAGACTATTCAGTGTTTGACGAATAACAACTCACGTTTATTTTTTCTCGCATTCCGTTTCACGCTTGTCATTTTCGGCTTTCTCATCATTATTTCTCCCTGGCTCATCCGCAATCAATTGGAATTTGGGACTCCATTTTCGCCTGGTGGAGTCAGGGCGTTGTGGTTCACGGGGTACGATCAGTTATTTGCATACCCCGCATCTCAAATAAGCTTTGATCGCTGGCTGGATTCAGGATTGTTGGAAATAATGAGAGTGCGCTTTTGGGCAATGGGTCAAAATTTGCAAACAGCGATCGCGGTGCAAGGATATATCTTTTTAGTGCCGTTCATCCTAATTGGGGCATGGCAATGGAGGCGAGATTTCCGTGTGAAAATTGGTTTTGCTGCCTGGTTGTTCACGATGCTTGCCATGACCCTGGCCTTTCCTTTCGCGGGAGCCCGGGGTGGTTTTTTCCATTCAGGAGCAGCATTGCAGCCACTGCTTTGGGCGCTGGCTGCAGCTGGACTGGATGGATTTGTCGGCTGGGGCCGTCGCGCCAGAGGTTGGAACGCCGGACACGCCTACAAGTTGTATGCCATAGCGCTGATCTGCTTTGCAATCGTCCTCTCTGTTTTCATTTTCGGTCAACGTGTGCTTGGCTGGGGGGATAGCGGACAATCCTGGGATGGAGGCATTGAATATCATCATTCGTTGAACGGTGCCCTGGAAGCGCTCGGTGTCTCATACCAAGATATCGTCATGGTGAATAATCCACCCGGCTTCCACATCGCCAGCGGGCGCCCATCCATCGTCATCCCAGATGGAGATGTGAGCACATTGCTGTCTGTAGCGGAATCCTATGGCGCGAGCTATGTAATTCTTGAGTCCAATCATCCCCAAGGCCTGAACGGTCTTTATCAAAGTCTTGATGAATATCCACCTCTCCAACTCCTTTGGAGTGATGAATATTCATACATCTTCGCGATTAATTTGCAGCCATAGTACTCCGCTGACAACTGACCACTAACCACTGAAAACTGAATCCTGAATATTTCTCATGTCCCGACGGTTTATATTGATCCTAGCCCTTGCATCTGCGATCTCCATGGGGGGATACCTGTTATTCAGCCATTCATATTTGCGCATAGGCTTTCCGCTGGATGATGCCTGGATCCATCAAACTTATGCTCGTAACCTGGCCCAATTGGGAGAGTGGTCCTTCCTCCCTGGACAGCCCTCAGGCGGGTCAACGGGGCCATTGTGGGGTGTCCTGCTATCCCTGGGGCACGCTTTGGGTCTGGGTCCATTGCTTTGGACCTTCGTTTTGGGTTGGTTGATCCTAACCGCGTTGGGGGTTTTTGGAGTTTGGATTTTCCAGTATCTCTCCCCGCGGCAAATAGAATGGTCGATTTTTGGGGGACTGCTATTGGTGCTCGAGTGGCACCTGGTCTGGGCCGCAGGTTCAGGGATGGAAACCTTGCTCTTTGCGCTGCTGGTTACAGTCGTGTTGAGTTGCCTGGTTGTCATTCATCAGCGTTTCATACGTACAGGAGACCTTCCCAGTTCCCAGGTTTGGTTGGGGCTTGGCGCATTAATCGGCATGAGTGTATGGCTTAGGCCGGATGGCATTACATTGCTCGCTCCAATGGGGTTGTTGATATTGCTGTTCAGCTACCACTGGCGGAAGTTAATCGCGACAATATCTCTGACAGGTGTGGGGTTTCTATCTCTTTTTACCCCTTATCTGATCTTCAACCAACGACTTGCTGGATCGTGGTGGCCGACGACGTTCTTTGCTAAACAGGCTGAATATTCTTTTCTTTACCAGATCCCACTTCTGGAGCGCTGGTTCGATCAGGCGCTACTGCCCCTTGTTGGTGCAGGTGCGTTGTTGCTGCCTGGTTTTGTGAAAATCCTGACCGATTCGCTCAAAAGGAAATATTGGGGTGTACTGCTTGCGTGTATTTGGGTAATCGGCTACACGGTTCTGTACGCCTGGAGACTGCCCGTGACATATCAGCATGGGCGCTATATTATCCCCATGATGCCGCTCTATTTCCTGTTGGGATTTGCCGGGCTGGTACAGTTTGTTCAGCTTAATTCAAGAAAACTGATTGAACGTGTGCTTAGTAGAGCCTGGATCGCCACGACGGCAACCGTCTTGGTGGCTTTTTGGTGGATCGGAGCTCGGGCCTATGCCAGGGATGTCGCCGTCATCGAAAGTGAAATGGTGGCCATCGCTCATTGGGTAGTTGAGAATACATCTAATGATGCAATTATCGCCACCCACGATATTGGAGCACTAGGATATTTTGCGGACCGCACGTTGTTAGATTTAGCTGGATTGATATCGCCCGAAGTGATCCCATTCCTTTGGGATGGAGAACGCCTTGGGGCTTACCTGAATGCTCAGGACGCCGATTATCTGGTAACCTTTCCGGGATGGTACCCGACTCTGACAGCGCCTCTCACCCCCATCTTTCAGACTGATTCGCCCTTTAGCCGTGATCTGGGGGGTGAAAATATGGCTATATACCTTTGGAAGAATCCATAAAGTGGCATTTTTCAATAAATCCCGCCGAAATTGAAACGCGCCCTTCGAACCCCGTTTTGTTGCCTGTATAGTACTCCTGTGCTATACTGACGATATCTATCAGACAAATTCTAAGCAGGGATATTATGGACAAATATAAAGTTGCCATTGTCGACGACCACCCTCTCTTTCGACAGGGTGTATTAGATACGATCTCGCTTGAAGAAGAATTCGAAGTCGTGGGAGAAGCCTCTGATGGCGATGAGGCCCTGGCGATGATCAGAAATATCCAACCTCAAGTTGTAATTTTGGATGTTAACTTGCCAGGAATGAATGGTCTGCAGGTGACACGTGCAGTCCTCAATGAGAATATTCCTACCAAGGTACTGCTGGTGACAGCCTATGACGATTTGGAGCAGATCGTGCATGCTATGCGCTCTGGTGCATCAGCATATTGCCCGAAGGATATTCGTCCTGAAGAATTGGTGGAAGTTATCAAGCATATCAGCGGTGGAAAATATGTTGTCAGTGGGACTGTGCTAGGCGAGAGGGAATTGAATAGCTGGCTAGAAAAGCAATTTGAAGACGAATTAGGCGGTCACCGTGATCCTGGAGAACCCCTGCACCCATTATCGAATCGAGAGATGGAAGTGCTCTCGTATGTCACACAGGGGATGAGTAACAAAGAGATAGCCGCATTACTTGGAATAAGTTATCAGACGGTAAAAAATCACGTGACTTCAATACTGAGAAAGTTAAGCGTTGATGATCGAACTCAAGCCGCGGTTTATGCACTGCGTCGAGGTTGGTTCCGTTTGTACGACCAGGAAATTGGTTCTGGAGATTAATACGCCCGGGAGTGGATTAGGATGGTATTTGTAGGCCAAGATTCTACCGACCCAGGCCCCTGGGATCAATTGAGAGAAGATCTGGTACACGATCTCGAAGATGCACATAGGCAGCTGAAAGATATCGATATCAAATTACAGCAAAGCCAGGCCGAGGTCAGTAAATTAGCTGAACGCAACGCTGCTGTTGCTTCACAGTTGCAGAAAGTCCAGAATCAGTCGGATGCTCTCTTGCCTCTCGAAGTTCGTGAGGCATACGATGGGACTCTGGAAGCTCAACAGCGCCTATTTTTGATGCGTGGCCAGGTTGACAGGCTCAATAGCGACAAAAAGAATATCGAATACTTAATAGACACTATCGAGAAAGTGACGGACCTGTTAGGAGATAGCGCGGCGACTCCAAAGGGGGCAGCAGACAAAGAAACCTTTAGTATGATCGAAGCCATCATCCAGGCTCAAGAAGCTGAGCGTCAGCGTTTGTCTCGTCAAATGCACGACGGCCCCGCTCAAGCTCTCTCGAACTTCATCTTGCAGACGGAAATTGCGATGCGGCTCTTCGATGTGGATCAAGATCAGGCCCGGGAGGAGTTAGATTCCCTGAAATCGGCTGCCACCACCGCGTTCCAGCAAGTTCGCAACTTTGTCTTTGAACTCCGCCCGATGATGTTGGACGATTTGGGCTTGATTCCAACGCTAAAGCGATACACTGAGTCATTTAAAGACCAGACCGAAGTTCAGGTTGATTTGAACATCACTGGCTTAGAGCGTCGGCTTGAATCCTATATTGAAGTGATCATCTTCCGTTCTTTGCAAGACTTATTGGGGTTTGCACATCGCCAGGGCCAGGCCAATAAGATCAAGATTAGCATGAATATTGGCGAGCATAATGTCAAGGTAACAGTTGAGGACAATGGCAAGGGAATTAGCGGGGATGATGTCTTCAGGGGGGCAGGAATGTCGATCAAGGCGATCAAAGATCGCATCGAAATGCTTGGTGGTTTTATGGAAGTTGAGAGCTCTACAGGTACGGGTGGTTATTTTGTTTTCCAGATTCCCGTGAGCGCTACCAGCCAATCTGTATTTACAGAACTGTAAGGGTTTTCTATTGATATCTGGTGTAGATTTGCTATAATGAAATCGGCTTATCATAAGCTAATCTTAAAGGAAGGAGGATTGAGGCTATGTTGTTCGCACCCAAAGAAAAAGGTCAAGGTCTAGTAGAGTATGCGTTGATTCTTGTTTTAGTAGCTGTAGTTGTGATTGTTATTCTCGCTCTGCTCGGCCCCGCCATTGGTAATGTCTTCAGCAACGTGATTAGCAACATCTAGATTTGACTTTCAAGCTGGATATAAACATCAAATGAGGTCCTGCATACTGGGTCAGGACCTCATTTGGTTAAGGATTGCGAATTTATACGGGTACAAATCTTGCACATGGTTTAAGAAACGAATAATAAGGAGGCAGGGGTGGAAATTATTCAAATAATCAGGTAGACTATAGGTATCATATCACCCTGCGTATGTCTGAATTGGAACATCATTTTTTTCTTAGAATTGGGGAACGAAATGATGATAGCATCAAATTTACCTAATTAGCCAACGATCGGGAGGCTATCATGCGTCGTGGACGAATTTACTTCTACTTAGCTGCAATCTTGGTTCTAATTTTGGTGGGTGTGTATGTGATTTCCCAGCGGTTATCACAGCCTTCTGGTGCAGATCTTGCCCAAGCGCCCGCACCAACGCCGATCGTGGATCTGGTTGAGATTGTGGTGATCACTCAGCCAACTCCTCGTGGGACAGTATTGAACGAGACGATCCTTGGGGTCATCGAGTTACCCAGAGACAATGTTATCGAGGGTATGTTCACTGATCCCGCTTTGGTCGTCGGTCGGCAAGCAAAGTTTGATCTCGATTCGGGCATTCCGGTAACGGCGGGTATGCTTGTTGATATCGCAGATCAGCTTTCTGCCAGTGGTTCCGTGGCTGCATTATCCATTCCGAGAGGTAAGGTTGCTATCTCGATTCCCATTACTCGCAATTCGAGCATCTCATACGCACCCAGGCCGGGTGACCATGTTTCTGTCATTGCCACGATGCTGTTTGTTGATTTGGATAGTGAATTCCAGACGATTTTGCCCAATCTCGTTGGGGGCGTCGCTGGGCCTTCAGTCAATCCAGAGACGGGTGAAAGCCAAATTACCATCAGTGTGGAAGGTGGAGAAGGCTCAGGAATTCTTGGCCGCACAGAGCTAGATCCCATCTTGAACGAACTCGTCTACGTGGTTCCCTCAGAACAACAAAGGCCTCGTTTGGTTAGCCAAATCGTACTCTATGACGTGGAAGTGTTGAAAGTTGGCAATTTCAAATTCCCGGCCGAAGAGGAAGCCGAAGCAGAACAGGCCGAGCTAGCGCCCGCTGAAGATGAGCTCCAGCAGCCTGTGGATGGTGGTGAACAAGCCCAAATCCTGACTCCCCCCGATGTGATTACGCTAATTGTCAACCCTCAGGATGCAGTCACTTTGACCTATTTGATGTATAACAATGTTGAACTCACCCTTGCCCTTAGGGCATCCGGTGATGATACGGCATTTTCTACCGAGGCGGCAACGCTGCAATATCTTTTGGATGTGTACAATATACCTGCTCCTGCTAAGTTGCCTTACTCCATTGAGCCGCGCATTGATGATTTGGGTGAGGGCGATTCTTTTGAAAATGAATTACCGTAATTAACGGTATGTTTATTATTGATCGGTATTCCGGAGAATTTCATGACTGATGCTACCACGATCAAAGTGATTATCGTTGATGATGTTCGCGAAACTCGTGAGAATATCCGAAAACTATTACAATTCGAAAGCGATATCGAAGTTGCTGGAGTTGCGACGACAGGCCGAGAAGGCATTCAATTAGCTAGAGATGTTTCGCCTGATGTTGTCTTGATGGACATCAATATGCCCGATATGGACGGCATCGCGGCGACCGAGAATATTCTAAAAGAACTTCCCCATATACAAATCGTCATATTGTCTGTTCAGGGAGACCCAAATTACATGCGCCGAGCCATGTTGGCTGGCGCACGTGATTTCTTGACCAAGCCCCCCATGGTCGATGAGCTGATCGCAGCACTGCGGCGCGCGGGACACATGGCTCATGAAGAGAGAAGGAAAGCTGAAGTCCGTATGCCTGCTGGCGATTTGGCAGGGATGGCTGATTTCGGTGCCCAGATGGCGGTGTATGGGAAAGTCATTGTGGTTTTCAGCCCCAAGGGCGGAGTTGGTTGCACGACGCTGGCCACAAATATGGCGGTTACTTTACACAATTCCGAAACTCCGGTTGTGCTTGTCGATGGCAATCTTCAATTCGGTGATCTGGCAATTGTCATGAATGAGCGTGGCAAGAATAGCATCGCCGATCTGGCACCCAGGGCAGATGAATTAGATGGAGAGATCGTCGATGATGTCTTGATCACTCATCGTACAACAGGTGTGAAGATTCTGGCTGCGCCACTTCGCCCAGAACAAGCCGAAAATGTTACGGGGGAGCAATTTAGTCAGGTGCTAGCATACTTGCGCAGACTCTATTCTTATGTGATCATCGACGCCGAGTCTGCGCTGTCTGAAATCGTGTTGAGCGCCTTCGATGCCAGTTCTATGGTCATCTTGGTCGCCAATCAGGATATCCCATCGATCAATGATGCACGTCTCTTCCTGGAGTTGACCGAGGTGATTGGTATTGACCGAGAGCGGATATTATTTGTGATCAACAAATTTGACAAGCGCATCGGAATTACGCCTGAATCGGTAGGTGAAAATTTACGGATGGAAGTCTCGGTTACCATTCCTACAGACGAGCGCGTTGTATTGCCCTCAATAAATCGAGGTGTTCCTTTTGTCATGGGTGACAAAAAACGACCCATCGCACGATCAGTTTTATCCTTGGTGGAAACGGTCCGGCGTCAACTTGTGGAGATGGAGGTTGCGCACGAAGTTCAAAGTCCTTCAAACTAATTACTGTTATTGAGCGCAGCAAGGAAGTGTGACTATGTCTTTATTGAGGCGAATTGAGCAAGGCCAAACAGGCCAGGGCGATGAGGGGGAATCAGGGAAGCATAAATCTCTTCAGTCCCGACGAGTTGCTCCACCCGAGGGAGATGCTCAACGTGATACCTATCTAGATCTGAAAACGAGAGTTCAAAATCGCCTCCTCTCCGAGTTAGATCCGACCACCGATGTAACTCAAGTTGGGGCGGTGCGTGGAACGATCCGGGACCTTTTCGAACAAGTACTCACTGAAGAAAATATCGTTCTCTCACGCCAGGAGAAGCATCGGCTCTTCGAGCAAATTGCCGCGGAGATATTGGGTTTTGGACCTCTGCAAGGGTTGTTGGAAGAAGATGATATTACCGAAATCATGGTCAACGGCCCCAAGAATATCTACATTGAAAAACGCGGTAAACTCCATCGGGTGCCTCTTTCTTTCGAGAGTGATGAACACGTAATGCGCATCATCGAGCGCATTGTAGCCCCTTTGGGCCGGCGTGTTGACGAATCCAGCCCCTATGTGGACGCTCGTTTGCCAGATGGCTCACGTGTAAATGCCGTAATCCCCCCAATCTCCTTGGTGGGGCCTACACTGACCATCCGCAAATTTTCAAAGAACCCTATCACGATCGAGCAGTTGATCAAATTTGGCAGCCTGACTCCAGAAGCGCTGCAATTTTTGAAAGCTTGCGTTGAATCTCGTCTAAACGTCATTATTTCTGGAGGTACGGGTTCAGGGAAGACGACCCTCCTAAATATCTTGTCGCAATTCATCCCCACCGATGAACGCATTGTCACTATTGAAAATGCAGCCGAACTGCAATTGCGCCAGGAACATGTGGTTACTCTAGAATCCAGACCACCAAATATTGAGGGGACAGGCGAAATTACCATCCGTCAACTCGTAGTCAATTCTCTGCGTATGCGGCCTGATCGCGTAATCGTGGGTGAGATCCGCGATGAAGAGTCCTTAGACATGTTGCAGGCAATGAATACGGGTCACGATGGCTCTATGACCACCGCGCACTCGAATAGTCCCCGAGATACCCTAGCGCGTATCGAAACAATGGCACTGATGGCCGGGATGGATTTGCCTGTGCGAGCCATCCGAGAGCAAATAGCCTCAGCCATTGACCTCGTAGTTCACCAGGAGCGCCTGAGGGATGGGACGCGCAAGGTGGTCAATGTCACTGAAATCAGTGGTATGGAGGGTGACGTGATCACAATGACAGATATCTTTGCCTTCGAACAACGCGGAATTGAAGAGGGTGAAGTTCTCGGAGAATTACGACCAACGGGATTACGTCCCAAGGCCATCAACCAAATCGAGGCTTCCGGCATTCACCTACCACCATCGATTTTTGGTGTTGGTGCACGTCGCGGTTATTAGCTTGGAGTGAGGAAGAAGAGATCCAATGTCAATTATTCTGATAGGTGGCGGGGTTGCGGTAATCGTTCTGATGATCGTCGGGATCATTGTAACTGTTACTAGTCAGCAATCCATAATTGAAGAGCGCCTGATTGAATACATTGGCGATGATTATTACGAAGATGCTGCCCGTGATGAATCGAGCTCGCCGATAGCTGATTGGGTCAATGTGCGGGTTGAGAGAACCCGCTGGGGAGGTGGGGTTGCTGATACTTTGGCCCAGGCAGATTTAAAATTCAAGCCTGGCGAATATTTTGCGCTCATTGTCATTGCTATCGTTGGGGTGGGAATGGTTGCCTGGTATTTTGGGGGACAATCAATCGTTTCAGGGATCATAGGGGGGATAGTGGGGTTCTTCTTGCCCCGATTTTATGTAAGCCGCCAAAAGAGAAAGCGTTTGGAGTCCTTTGCAGAGCAATTGCCGGATATGCTTAGTTTGATGGTTAATGGTTTGCGAGCCGGTTTCTCAACAGCACAAGCCATGGAAGCAGTCAGTAGGGAGATGCCTTCGCCGCTCTCGGATGAATTCAAGCGCGTTGTCCAAGAGATGCAGTTAGGCATTTCGATGGAAGACGCTTTGTTTAATACGCTGCGCCGAATTCCCTCGGAAGATCTCGATCTGATCATCACAGCAATTAACGTCCAAAGGGAAGTTGGTGGCAATCTAGCTGAGATATTGGATACAATTGCCCACACCATCCGTGAGCGAATACGAATTAAAGGCGAAATTCGCGTCTTGACAGCCCAAGTTATGTATTCGGGTCGCTTCTTAGCTCTTTTGCCCTTCATTCTCACAAGCATAATTTGGTTTGGCAACCAGGAATATGTCATGTCGGTATTTCAGCCGGATGTGATCCTTTGCGGATTTGCCATCTTTGGCACTGCATTTGTGTTGGTCGGATTAGGATACTTCACGATGACGCGCATTGCCAAGATCGAAGTGTAGAATGTAAATCGGGAAATCTGTATGAATTTTACAGTTTTGTTTGTGCTATTAGGGATCATCCTTATTGGGGCGATCATCCTTGTCGTAGTAGGGTTGCGAGACCGTGATGACGGGGATGATCCGCTTCAGGACCGCCTGGCTGAATATGTCAGTAAGGGCGAGCAAATTGCCAGTCTCGAAGAAATCGAAATGTCCCAGTCCATCGCCGACCGGGTCATTATTCCAATGGCGCGCAGGTTTGGCGAGATTGCGCTGCGATTCACGCCTCAGAACGCCCTCGAAGTGACAGCCCGAAAAATTGAGTTGGCCGGCAGTCCTCGCGGTCTTGACCCTACTCTTTTCTGGGCCGCAAGGTTCGCCGTAGCCATTGGCATCGCCGTACTCTTGTTATTTATATTTTCTATTGGAACCATAGACTGGACTTGGGGGCGGAAGTTAATCATTGTGATTGCCTTTACGCTTCTCGGATTCTATGTTCCTGAATTGTTGCTTTCCAGCCGCATCCGCAGAAGGCAAGAAAACGTTCGCAAAGCGCTGCCCGACGCCTTGGATCTGCTGACGATCTGTGTCGAAGCTGGGTTGGGTTTTGATGGCGCTATGGCCAAAGTAAACGAGAAATGGGAAGACGAATTAGCGATGGCATTCGGCAGAGTGTTAAGAGAGATCCAATTGGGCAAGTTGCGTCGGGTCGCGCTGAAGGATATGTCCGACCGCATCGACATTTCTGAAATGACCAGTTTTGTCGCTGCAATAATTCAAAGTGAACAATTGGGTGTCAGCATGGCCAAGGTGTTACGTATCCAGGCTGATCAGATGCGTATCAGGCGCCGCCAAGCTGCAGAAGAAAAGGCTCAGCAAGCGCCCATCAAGATGCTCTTCCCGATGGGGTTGTTGATCTTCCCATCTCTATTGATCATCCTATTAGGCCCAGCAGCCGTGCAATTGATGCAATCCGCTCTGGGCGCGATGTTCTAGCCTAAATTTTTTTCTAGGAGTCCATTGACTCGATATGCCTTGTATCGATGGAGTTGGGCGGCTCTAGATTGGTTGTTTCCGCCTACCTGTGGGGGTTGTGATACGCCTGGCGCGCGCTGGTGCGGAAAATGTCAGCAGAATGCCATTCGAATTGAACCTCCCTATTGTGAAATATGTGGTCAGCCAACCTCAGGCGGTGAGCTCTGTACTGGATGTACGGAGTCGCAACCTCAATTGACCGCGATCCGATCTTACAGCGTTTTTGGCGGTCCTGTTAGACGAGCGTTGCATCGGGTAAAATACCGGCGCGATATTGCCTTGGCAGAGGCGATAACCCGGCCGGTCATATCCTTCGTTCGCGATCTTGATTGGGATTTGGATGTCGTTGTCCCCGTTCCCCTCAGCAAGGAGCGCAGGAAAGAACGTGGTTATAACCAGGCTGACTTATTGGCAAAGCCTTTGGCACTGGGACTTGGTTTGAGGTATGAAAGGGAAGCCATGATGCGCATGCGAGATACGCGTTCCCAGGTTGATCTCAATGTAGTTCAGCGCCGAGAAAATGTGAAGGACGCTTTCACTGCAGAGAAATCAACTTTTGCAGGAAAAACTGTTCTGGTTGTAGATGATGTCGCCACGAGTGGATCGACGCTGGATGCCTGCGCTGAAGCGCTATGGCAGGCTGAGGCGAAGGACGTTTATGGAGTGACCCTGGCTCGTGCAGTAATATCCTCGAACGAACTGTGATTGGTTCACCTGCCCAACAATTATTAGCGGAATTTTGGTGAGACTCACAAATTGAGATGAATTTGGATTGGATAGGAGGTATCCGATGACACTAGATGTAAAACTGTTCGTACGTGACCTGAAGCTTACTGAGAGAATTGAGGAGTATGTAGACAAAAAAGTTAGCAAGCTGGATCGATATATCAACAACATCAGTGAGGCGCGCGTAGATTTAGCTCATGTTAAGTCCGCCCGTGATGCTGGGGATCGGTATGTGGCTCAAATAACTATCCGTGGTAAAGGCTTCATTTTACGAGCTGAAGAACGTTCTGATGATATCTTTACGGCGCTGGATAAGGCTGTGCCCAAAATCCAGCGGCGCATCAAGCGATACAAGGGAAAGCATTATATCCATCGCGGTGACGGTGTCACTGCAGCGGAAGCTTTACCCGATTATGACCCCGACACGGATTTCGACGTAGATCTTGATGCAGATGCAGGTCCCGAGATCGTACGTCGCAAGCACTTTATCCTCACTCCCATGGATGAGATGGAAGCCATCGAACAGATGGAACTGCTCGGTCATGAAGACTTCTTCCTTTTCCTGAATGCCGCTACTGGCCAGATCAATGTTTTGTATAAGCGTCGCGATGGTAAATATGGTGTCATAGAGCCCGAAATCGCGTGACATTGCTGAGTATGTTTTTTTAAAATTCGAGTGGTAGCATTAACATGACTACCACTCTTTTTACGCCAGATATTTTTGTGGAGGGACTCCATTATTTTAAAGGTGGAACACTCGAAAAGTGTTGGCAGAATGTAACAAAACTTTCAATAAAGTGTTTTCTATAAATGTAAATGCCTGATGCGCGCGTAATAGAAGATGCTCGTCTTGTAAGACGAGCGAAAAATGGAGATATTGAAGCCTTTGCAGCGTTGCACGATAGCTATGCAAAAGCAATTTACCGTTTTCTTTTTGCTCGCCTAAATCATCAGATGGATGCTGAAGATTTGACCGGGGAAGTATTTTTGCGTGCATGGAATTCACTGTCGAGTTATCGACAAAGAGGGTTCCCCTTTTCGGCTTATCTTTTCAGAATTGCTCGCAATCTCTTGGCAGATCATTACCGTAGATTAGATCGTGAAAGGCTTTTTGTTGATCAAGATGCAAGAGCCTTATCTAAACGAGGTTCACTCGACGATCAGATCATGTCTAAGCAAGAACATCAGGAACTTTATGAGATTCTTAGCAAAATCAAGGATGATTATCGAGACGTACTGATATTAAGATTTATTAGTGGATTGACCCCGGATGAAATTGCCATTGTCATGCGGAGATCACCAGGCGCAGTACGTGTATTACAGCACCGCGCCTTAGCTGCTCTACGAAAGCAGTTTGACGAAAAATCTGAGTGAAGATATGAACCCGGTTGAAGAAAAGAAGTTGGCAAGAATTTTACAAAACTGCTTAGATAAGGTCATCGAAGAAGGCGAGGGTATTGATACCGCTTTATTCCACTTCCCCAATTATGCAGAATCAATCCGTCCAGAACTAGAAGTTGCTCTCTGGCTATTTGATCAAAAACGATTGATAGAACCACGTCGGGGTTTTGTCCAATCATCAAGAGAAGTCTGGGAAATATCCTAAGAGTCATTATGGCAGCTGAAAAAGATCACGACATCGCCACGATAATTGAGTTCTGTCTAAAATTAATCGTTGAAGAAGGTAAGAGTATCGGCGAGGTTTTGGCAAAATACCCCGACCTAGCAGATCACTTGCGACCAGAGTTAGAAATAGCACTTTGGTTGCGAGCTCAGCGACGAATTACTGAGCCGCGTCCGGGTTTCCTTGAATCGTCTCGAAATCAGTTGAAGCGCCAAATTCAGGCAGAGAGGACATTTCAGAAATCTAGACCAAGGATCAGAATATTCCAAAAACCTGTGTTTAGGTTTGCTTTTGCGATGATATTAACGTTGAGCCTTTTCCTGACGAGCACTGGGATTGCATCGGCTTCAGCATTGCCAGGGGATATCGTCTACCCGGTGAAACTAACCTGGGAAAATACTCGCCTGGCGATTAATCAGGATCTGAAAGAGGAAGTTCGGCTGCATTTGAGATTTGCAGACAACCGTATCAGCGAAGTTGTGACCCTGAATGATCGCATAAACCTTACTCAAGGAATGCTGGTATTTGAAAACTATCGATTTCATACGTTGGGTGCATACGAGATTCTGATAGCTTTGGTTGATATGCAATCACCCCAAGATTTGGTTGATGAATTCTCGGATACATTATCGAATCACCAATTGATTTTATTGAGTATTCGCAATAACGTTTCACCGGAAGTGGGTGAGTTGATCGACATTGTAGTAAAAACGATTGACGCTGACCTCGAGACTTTCCGAAAGCCAATAGGCGAGTCAAGTCCAGACGAAAAACCTGTTCTAGAAAACCTCGAGCAGCCCACCAATGATGTCTTGTCGGAAGATGACACTAATAATGATGCAGTCGATTCGCAATCGAATGACATAGAGAATGGTGAACAGAGCATCGAGGGTAATATCAATCCGGAAGAAGGCACTGGGGAAGAAATTCCTGGTGAAGAAGGAGAATTGGGTGACCAATCTGAAGATCAGGAAGATGATGGGAGCGAGGGGGAAGGCAGCGATGACTCAGGCCAAGACGATGTAAAAGATGGTGATCCAGAAGATGGCAATCAGGGCAGTGGCAATGATGACAAAGAAGATAATCCCAATAAAGGCCCGGGTAACAATTCTGGCCAAGAGGATGTCAAAGACGATGATCCAGATGATGGCAACCAGGGCGGTGGGAATGATGAGGGCGACGATGACGATGCCAAGGATGACGATGACGCTGACGAAGATGATGATTAGCGCAAAACATACGCACGTATTTCCAAGCCCTCTTTGTCAATATTAGGAGAACTTGATAGAGGTCTATCAATTCTGTTAGGAACCAGAAAAGAAGCACCAATGGTGTAACATCTTTCTCCCCCATTCGTTCCCTAGTACTAGATAACTATTTCGGCCGAAAAAGTTGGTTGGCCAAATTGAAATCAGTGAAATTAAACTATTCTCTTTGGTATCACGAGTTTGGCTGTGAATTTTGAAGGAAATCTAGTATGACTCTACTGCAGTAACTCAGGCAAAACAGAAGCGTTGAGCAACAAAAAAG
>CAYWIC010000063.1:0-27281 GCA_964458115.1 uncultured Anaerolineales bacterium
TAAACTTTTGCTGTTTTGAGGAGGGTCTAGCACCCTTTTTGCAGTAGAGTCAAACTTGCTTTTGCAGCAATTGACCAACTCAATCCCCAGTTGAATACTGTCTTGGAAGTCATTGAAGTGGATGGTATTCGATTGGATAAATCTCAGTCATCCAAGAGCCGTTTTTTTGGAGTGCCTTTTTTGATAAAGGACTTGGTGCTTCAAGCCGCAAATATTCGTAGCGACATGGGGAGCCGCTGGATTCACGCCCTTGGTGGCTACGCATCATCGTATGATACCGACTTGATGACTCGTTTCCGTCAGGCGGGGTTAGTCCCCATCGGTCGTACAGCAACCCCAGAGTTTGGTTTCAACATAACAACAGAACCACTTCTGAATGGACCAACTCACAATCCCTGGGACCCTGACCGGATGCCCGGCGGTTCCAGCGGGGGATCGTGCGCCGCGGTAGCAGCCGGCATCGTTCCAATAGCACATGCCAATGATGGGGCCGGGTCGATTAGATTGCCCGCGGCTTGTTGTGGTCTTGTTGGGTTGAAACCCACGCGCGGGCGAATACCCATTGGACCTGATGCTGCTGAGGGCATTAGTGGTTTGGGGATAGAGTTTGCCGTCTCTCGCACGGTGCGCGATAGCGCTGCGCTTCTCGATGAAGTCGAAGGTCCGGGCGTTGGCGAAAAATTTATCATCCCTCGACCGGAAAGACCCTATCTTGAAGAAATGACTACCTCACCGGGAACTCTAAAAATTGCTTATACAACAACTGCCTGGTTGGGTGAAAACGTAGATGCTGCTTGTGTAGCCAGCGTGGAAGACACCGTTCTTCTATTGCAGGAATTAGGACATACCGTTGTTCACGCATCCCCCGAGATCCCCTATTCTGCATATGAATTGGCCACACTACGCCTGTGGGCTGCGTCCATGTCAGCGAGTATTGTTGATATCAGCAACGCCAGCAATCGGCAGCCTGAAGAAGAATTGCTCGAATCCACAACCTGGGCTATGTACCAGTATGGTCTTCAGATGAGCGCCCATGATTTGCTTGATGCCTTGGCCACGATGAATCACGTGACCCGCGGGGTAGGATGTTTTTTCGAAAACTATGATGTGCTCGTTACACCGACAACCCCAACTCCGCCAGCGCTGCTAGGAATCTACGATGCCAACAACCCCAACTTGGATGCCCTTGGGGCTATGCAACAGTTATTGTCTTTTGCCACATTTACGGCCCCATTCAATATGACCGGTCAACCCGCCATGTCATTGCCATTGCATGAACATGAAGGTCTACCAATTGGTGTGCAACTAGTAAGTAGGTTCGGTGACGAGGCTACGCTGTTCCAGCTGGCAGGCCAGCTCGAAGATGCCAGCCCCTGGATTCAACGGAGACCACAAATCTCCCTTTGAAATGAAACCCGTTTGTTTATCAACGAAGTAGGAGGACGATATGCCGCTTGAAAACTTTGTCATGAACCCGCATTTATTGGCCATGCCCACCATTCCTGCTGGGAAGACGGCAGAAGAAATCCGCGCCGAGTATGGTCTGGAGTCTATTGTAGATGTAGGTTCCAATGAGAATCCGTTAGGGCCATCGCCGCTCGCCATGGATGCAGTGCGAAGTTCTGTGGTGGGTGTCAACCGTTATTCTGGCATTGGAGGCGCGGTCGGTCAATTGAAAGAGAAATTGGCCCAATCCTTAGGTTCAGATTTTGATCAAGACAATATCATCTTGGGCAATGGTTCGGTGGATGTGCTCCGCATGGCTGCCGAAGTATTCTTGTACCAGGGTGGCGAAGCGATTGTCAGGCGCAATGCTTTCCCGTTGTATGCTCTTTTGAATACTTTATATGGTGCTGAAAGTGTCTTTGTAGAAACCAATCCCGATTATTCTTTCGACTTGATGTCAATGCTGGATAAGATCACAGATCGCACGCGCTTGATTACTTTGACCAACCCTGATAATCCTACCGGGATGATCTTCACTCAGGATGAGCTGGATGCCTTTTTAGAGCGGGTGCCCCCCTCGGTGCTGGTCATCCTCGATCATGCCTATGAGGAATACGCTCAAACTGATGATTTCCCCAACGTCAGCCAGTATGTCCTGGAAGATCGAAATGTACTGATCACTCGCACATTCTCGAAGATCTATGGCTTGGCAGCCATGCGCGTCGGGTATGGGATTGCCAAAAAGGAGATTGTTGGTTATATGAACAGTTCGCGGCTGCCGTTCTACACTGGATTGGTAGCCCCCAAGGCTGCGATGGCTGCTATGGATGATGATGCCCATTTCCAGCACAGCCTGAAGGTGACTGCCGAAGGCAAACAATACATCTACCAAGAGTTCGAGAAATTGGGTCTCAAATATCTGCCCACCGAAGCTTATTTCATCATGGTGGTGGGTTTAAAGGGCGATACTCGTCCTTTAGCTGAGGCCATGTTGCGCCGGGGTGTGATCATTGGCTTGGGTCACCCCTTTAATATGCCCAATGCCTTTCGAGTGACGGTCGGCAGAATGGTCGACAACCAACGTTTGATTGCAGCCTTAAAGGAATCCCTCGAAGAGTTGAAAGGCATAATCTAAACTAATAAGGTCTCAATGCTTACGGCCGTCTTACGGCCGTCAAAAGATCATGAATGACTATGTGCTCGACCCCCATTTGCTTGCCATGCCAACATATTCTCCTGGAAATACAGAGAAGGAATATCAGGAGCAATTTGGACTTGATTCTATCCTGAACCTAGCTTCCAGTGTGAATCGGCTGGGACCCTCTTCACAAACGATTCAGGCAATTCAGCAGGCCAGTCAGAGTGTGAAGACATACCCAGGAAATGATCTAAGTCAACTGCGGAATAACATAGCAAAATTTGTTGATCCTGGCCTGAAGGAAGAGAATATCATCGTTGGCAATGGCTCGTGTGATATTTTGCGCATGGCAGCGGAAGTATTCTTGTATGGAGGTGGGGAGGCGATTGTAAGACGCAATGCTTTCCCCATGTACGAAGTTCTGGTAAAGCGATTTGGCGGTAAATGTGTTTTTGTTGAGACCAATCCAGATTATAGCTTTGATGTTTTGGCTGTAGCGGAAAGAATTACAGATCGAACAAAGTTGATCTTTTTGGCAAACCCTCATAACCCCACTGGGATGATCATTCCGCAGGATGACCTGGATGAATTCATGACGCGAATTCCGCCATCTGTAATTGTGGTATTTGATCATGCCTGCCAGGATTATGTCGAGGATCGAAATTTTCCCAACATCCCCAAATATATTTTGGAGGGCCACAATATCATCATGACTCGCACATTCTCAAAGATATTTGGCTTGCCTGGATTGAGGGTAGGCTATGGGGTTGCCAGTAAAGAAATCATCGATGTCTTGCGCCGAACAAAAATTCCTTTCTATAACAATTCGATTTCCATGATCGCAGCCAGCGCAGCCTTGGATGATGCTGAGCACGTAGAATTGAGTCGAGCAACCAACCATGATGGAAAAAAATTCCTCTATCAGCAGTTCGAACAAATGGCTCTCTCTTTTCTCCCCACCCAATCCAACTCGATATTGCTGACGGATTTCGAGCAAGACACGGAATATATTCGTGATAAGTTGCTATGCCAAAGTATCCTGATACTCCCCGCGCACCCCTATCGATTTCCAAATGCTATCCGGGTCACGATTGGCCAGCCGGAAGAGAATCTGCGTTTGATAAGGGCACTGAAACATTTACTTTAGGAATTTGTACATCCATAAAGCTTGCTACCTTTATGTATATGAATGCTGAATGCACGCCAGAATCCCGCTTGTTCATCCTTGGTTGCGGCCATCCGGATTTCACCCCCCTACGTTGGGGGACTAGTTTCATGCTGCAATTATCGGGAGAGTGCATTCTGGTGGATTGCGGTCCCGCCACGACCTACAAACTCTACAGAGCAGGGATTGACCCAACAGCCATAAACCACCTTTTCTTCACCCACTACCATTCAGATCACGTTGCAGATTATCCTTGTTTCCTGATGACGCGTTTCGATCAATCTGTTGGAACCGAGGCAGAGCTATGTGTTTATGGCCCGCCACCCCTCGATGAGATGACGCACAAGATCTGGAGCTCTGAAGGGGCTTTCTGGCTGGATGTCGTCGCCCGCACCCAGCACCCTAAGAGCTTGGATGTGTATCAAGCGCGCGGCGGTGTTCTGCCACGTCCTGAGCCTGTGGTGCAGGTGCGTGAACTCGAGAAAGATTCGATTATCGGCGCAAAATCTTGGCAATGTACAACCTTCGAAGTTGACCACGCCCAGCCCTATCTAGCCTGCTATGGATATCGTTTCGAAAGCGATAGCGGCGTGATCGCCTTCAGCGGCGATGCCGCTCCCAACGAAAAGTTGCTCGATTTGGCGCGCGGGGCGGATGTGTTCGTTATGGCGGCCATGGGCTTTGTCGATCTGAATCTGCGCATCAATGGAGCGGAGATCGCTCAGCAGGCGGGAGTGAAGCATCTGGTGATCAGTCATCAATCCCCCCAAGTGGCTGCTGAAGAAGAAGCAATCGTCGCAGACTTGCAGTCTGTCTATACAGGTTCATTAACTTGGAGTGTAGATCTCATGGAGATATCATGGTAAAGGAAATTAATTTGCGTGCAGGGAGGGTGATCGACGGCACTGGCCGCGAGGTGCAGCTCGACCAGCACATTCGCATCACCGATGGCCGCATCGAGGCCATCAGCCCTTGGGAAGAGGAGTGTGCCCTTGAGGGATATATCGACCTCAGCCGATTGACCGTCATCCCCGGGCTGATTGACACTCACTTGCACATCACTGCAGACCCGGGAAACCAGGAGATCTACGACCCTCAGCAGAGCCCGGCAGAGATTGCTATCCGTGCAGCGGGGAACGCCCAGGCTGCCCTACGAGCCGGGGTGACGACCGTAGGCGACTGCGGCGCGCAGAATGAGATCATTTTCCCCTTGCGCGAGGCGATCAACGAGGGTCAGGTGATCGGGCCGCGCATCATGGCATCGGGCGCAGCATTAGTGCCCGCGGGCGGGCACGGTGCTGACAAATTTGGACGCATTGCCAGCGGCATCGAGGCGGTGCGTGCTGCTGTGCGAACCCAGGCCCAGGCTGGATCAGATTTCATCAAAGTGATGGCTACCTCAGGCGGCGGCGAAGAACCGGGTGCCAGTCACTACTCTCTGGCAGAGTTGAAGGCCATGCGTGAAGAGGCAGATCGGCACAACCTGATTGTCGCTGCACACGCGCACGGCACTAACGGTATCCGCGATTGTGTGGTTGCGGGGATCCAGCGCATCGAGCACTGCACCTTTTATAATGGCTCTAGCGGTTTCGATTTTGACGACGGTGTTGCTAAGGCGATCGCAAATAAGGGAATCATTGTTTCCCCCACAAACGTTATAGATTACCGACGTATACAGCAAGGTGGCCAGGGGGCACCGCGCGAGGAACTCAACCAGATCTGGCGTAAATTGCTGAGCCATGGCGTCCAATTCGCTGGCAGCAGTGACGCCGGGGTCAAGGATATTTTCTATGCCGACTATGCCCTGATCCCAGAGTTGATGGTCTCAGAATTGGGGATGACTGCTTTGGAAGCGATCATCGCCTGTACCCTAACCGCAGCAAAAGCTTTGGGTTTAGAAGATGAAATCGGCACCCTTGAGGTTGGCAAAACTGCCGACTTGATCGCTCTCGACGGAGATCCTACTGAAGACATAACCGCCTGTCGCAGGGTGGATTTTGTCATGAGATGCGGGCAGCAAATCCACTAATCTGGTAATCGAGACTCTTAAAACGATTATGAAAATTGCTCAATACACAGCGCGCGGTCAAGTCAGCTTCATCGATTTGGCAATTCCCTCGCCAAATGAAAATGAAGTATTGGTGCGTCTAAAAAAGGTTGCAATTTGTGGCAGTGATTTACATGTTCTCTATCATATGCCCTCTGATGATTACCCTTTCCCGCCAGGCTTTTCAGGGCATGAGTGTGTGGGTGTCGTAGAAGAATCTAAGTCTCCGGAGTTCCAACCCGGCAATCGGGTGTTGGTTATCCCGCCGAAAGTGAATGCCTGGGCGGAGTGCATTGTGGTCGAGCCTGAGTGGCTTATTCCGATTCCATCACAAGTGCCCCTGGAAGAGGCGGTGATTGCCCAATTGCTGGGATGTGTGATTTATACCTGTAAAAAATTAGACAATATCTTAGGCAAACGGGTTGCAATCGTTGGTCAAGGACCGGCAGGCATTCTTTTTTCCATGTTGCTTCGTCAGCTTGGAGCCCGGCAGGTAATTGGCTTGGATATTGTAGATCATCGCTTGGAGACGGCAGCTCAAATGGGCGCTGATCACACTCTCAACGTTGATAAAGATGATCCTGTGGAAGCTGTAAGAGAATTGACCCAGGGGTATATGTCCGATGTCGTCATCGAAGCCGTAGGCCAAGAGGAAACAATTAACTTATGCCCTGATCTGGTGCGCAATTTTGGGGAGATGGTACTTTTTGGAGGCCCCAACAATAAGGTGATGTCATTTGGATTCGAGAAATTTTTGCGCAAGCAGTTAAAGACGACCAGCACCGCACATACACAAAGGGAAGCGGGCTTAACATCTTTTCGGCTGGCAATGGAGTTTATTGATAGCGGTCGCTCCGATATTGCTCCGCTTATTAGTCACCAAATCCCATTTTCTGATCTTCAGTGCGCATTAGATTTGGCTGAATCCAGGAAAAATGGCGCAATAAAAGTTCTAATAGATTTTGGGTAAGGAACTGCGCTACATTTAGTAAACGACACGGAGGCATTTCATGAATGAATTTCAAGGAAGAGTTGCAATTGTCACAGGGGCAGCCAGCGGGATTGGACGAGCTTTGGCCAAGATATTTGCCCGAGAAGGGATGAAAGTGGTTTTGGCTGATATTGAATCAGAGGCCTTATCGGCCACAGCTGCGGAATTGGAAGCACAAGGAGCCGAAGTCCTCTCCGTTCAAACCGATGTCTCGAAGTATGATGCCGTGACCAACCTCGCACAAAAAACACTGGATGCCTTTGGTGCCGCACATATCCTCTGCAATAACGCTGGGGTGATCGACATGGCTGATCGTCCGATTTGGGAGACGCCCATCGATAGCCTCGAATGGCTTATGGGGGTCAATGTCTGGGGTGTGATCTTTGGTATTCACATTTTTACCCCAATCATGTTGGCCCAAGCGCCAACGGATTGCCATATCGTCAATACAGCGTCGATTGCGGGATTGCTTTCGGGTGGTGATTATGGATTGTATAACGCAACGAAACACGCGGTAGTCTCAATTTCCGAAACTGCTTCCACGGCTTTGGAGCAGCGAAACGCCAATGTGAAAGTATCAGTGCTATGCCCCGGATTTGTCAATACGCGCTTTGTTGAAGCCGAACGGAACCAGCCAGCCCATCTTACGGAGACTTCGGAAATCGATGAGTTGCGGAAAAAAGATCGCGTTGAAACAATGCAAAAAATCTTGCAGGAAGGGATGTCGGGTCTTGATGTGGCCGAATATACCCTCGCAGCCATTCGTGAAGGAAAACTCTTCGTATTGCCGCACCCTGAGTTCGAATCCGGCATCCAAGAGCGCATGGAAAAAATATTAGCACATGTTTAGTACAAGTCGATTAGGCAGTTTATATCAAAGTGCTCGATACAATGATGGAAACATGTTTATCCGAAAGAGTCGATTGAATGATTGATCCCCAATTTAGCGCTGTTCCGGTTGGTTACTTGACATTGATTCGCTCAAACCGAAATTTTCGATACCTTTGGTTTGGGCAGCTTGTCAGTAATTTGGGTGATTGGTTCAATCTGATCGCTTCAGCTTCGCTGGTGGTCAAGCTGACTGATTCGGGTCTAGCGATTGGCGTGCTTTTTATGATTCGCACACTGGCTCCATTTTTTGCAGCGCCGATTGGCGGTGTGATCGCTGACCGGTACAATCGCCGGACCATTATTCTGATCACCAATCTATTGCGTGTGCCGACAATCCTCGCTTTTCTAGTAGTACGTGATGCCGGCGATGTGTGGCTATTATATTTATTGACGTCCATCCAACTTTTCATTGGCGGCATTTTTTTCCCAGCTCGTTCAGCGATGCTGCCGGATATTGTGTCCCATCACGCTATTGGGACAGCCAATGCCATAACCGGGGCGACATTTGCAGCCATGTTGGCCATAGGCTCTGCCCTAGGAGGTCTATTTTCTGGGCTGGTTGGGATTTACCCGGCATTTACGATCAACGGATTACTGTATCTTTTCTCAGTTTTCTTGATTGCGAAGATTCAACTGGAAAAAACAGATTCCCAAAAAGATTTAAGTTTAACAATAGGAAAAGCCTTCAGCGAATACCTCGACGGGCTGCGGTATATGGCGAAACACTCATACCTCATCGTCATAGCCCCTCACAAAGCTTTTATGGGTTTGTTATTAGGTTCAACATTCGAGGTCGTCCAGGTTACCATTGCTCAAACGGTATTTGTGATTGGCGATGGCGGGGGAAGTAGTATGGGGTTGATGTTCGCGTTTAGCGGCTTTGGATTGTTGTTTAGTACGCTGGTTATCAAGCGCTTTGTCAATGACCAAGTCCCACATTTGATGTGGGCCATCACCGCAGGGTATCTGGTTGGAGGCCTAGGGATCGCCCTGACAGCGCTTTTGGCCAACCTTGGCCTGACTCTAATAGGGACATTCCTGAGGGGAATGGGGAATGGGATTGTCTGGTTGTTTTCAACGCAATTGATATTGCAGTTAGTGCCAACTCATGTGAGAGGCCGTGTTGTAGCGACAGAATTTGCCTTCAATATGGTGGTCAGTGCCGGTGGTGCAGCCTTGATTGGAAAGCTGCTTGATACCTCGCTGGGCATTTCAGGTGTATCCTGGGCTATGGCCGGTATGACACTAATTCCGGCTATCCTTTGGAGCATTTGGATTTTGACTGGTGGTTTGGAGACTATTTTTCAACATGTCGAATTACAAGGCGAAAGTACAGATTGATGTTTAAACCTACACACTACAAAATTCACGTTGAACCAGATCTAGAAAATCTGACCTTTGAGAGTTTCGTCGAGATTAACATTCAGGCTATCAATCCGGTTGGTGAGGTTGTCTTGCACGCCCTCGAACTGAATTATAAGCAATGTTTTATCAAAAGGTCATCTGGGAACATCATGTGCGCGTATCATCTCGACTCGCAACTGCAAACTGTTACCATCGAATTCCCGGAAGAATTTCTGGGAGATCTTGTTTTGCACATTGCCTATTCTGGTTCCATAAATGATCGTTACGCGGGCTTTTACCGCAGCCGTTACCAACACAACGGGCAAGAAAAGCTCATTGCCTCCACACAATTCGAAGCCAGCGACGCCCGACGTGCATTCCCCTGTTTCGACCAGCCTGATTTGAAAGCTACGTTCGATATCGAATTTGTCATCGATGAGTATTTGACGGGCATTTCGAACACTGCCGTTCGAGAAGAAAGAAATTTGGGAAGTGGCAAAAAGATAGTGCGCTTCGAGCGTACACCCAAGATGTCTACCTATCTGGTTTTCTTTGGCATAGGCGAATTTGAATTTCTTGAGGACACTTCAGAGCAACCCCTTGTGCGTGTAGCCACGACTCCGGGAAAGACTCGGTTCGCGAAATATGCGATGGATATCGCCCGAAAATCACTCACTTTTGGAAAAGAAT
Source organism: uncultured Anaerolineales bacterium (assembly GCA_964458115.1). GTDB lineage: Bacteria > Chloroflexota > Anaerolineae > Anaerolineales > UBA11858 > NIOZ-UU35. Next base: position 9,713 of record CAYWIC010000063.1, read on the forward strand.
ACACTGGGATTGACTACCCCATTTCTAAGTGTGATTATATTGCTATTCCCGATTCGATGGGGGCAATGGAGAACTTTGGGGCAATCCGACATGCTGAAGATGTACTCCTCGTTTACCCAGATGTTACTTCGAAGTCCCGTCAAACTTTGATAACCAAGATCATTGCCCACGAGGGGATTCACATGTGGTTTGGAGATCTTGTGTCTCCCGCGGCATGGAAATACCTTTGGCTTAACGAGGCTTTTGCCACCTACTTCACCTATGTGATTCCCCACCACTATTATCCAGAGTGGGGTGTGTGGGAACAATTCTTCCACGAGAGACATTTATCGGGTATGGAACGAGATGCGCTACCTAGTACGATCCCCATCGATTTACCCAATGTCGATGACCCCAATGCAGATCCCGCTCCGACACCTTCCACTGCGCCGATAGTTTACAACAAAGGCGCGGCTGTCATACGCATGCTGGAGGCTTATTTAGGAGAGAGATCTTTCCGTCAGGCATTGCGTGATTTCGTGACCCAATACCAATTTGATTCGGCAACCTCAGAGCAGTTTTGGGCTGTGGTTGAAAGTTCATCGGGGGTACCAATCGGTGAATTTGCGAAATCCTGGATTCATCAACCTGGCCATCCACTCGTCACCGTTGAGAGGCTCGATGATGTGTTGACCCTCACCCAACGCCAGTTCTGTTATTCGGAGATTATTTCAGATCGCACTTGGGTCCTACCATTGGACGTCTTACTGTTCTTGGAGGATGGCACAACCCAAACTCGCCAGGTAATATTCGAGACCCATGATTTGGTCGTCAACATCCCTGCAAACACTCGCGCCTACAAACTTAATGCTGGGTTTACTGGCTTCTACCGGGTTGCGTATTCCAAAGATAATTGGGAACAACTCGGCATACGTATCAAATCTCGGCAGTTATCCGCTGTAGATAGCGTAAGTGTGCTCGATGGCTTGTTTGCGATGGTCAAAGCCGACATGCATTCTGTGGATACCTTTCTCGAATTTGTTGAAAAATACTGCGATGTTGAAGATCGCTATCTGCCGCTCACCAATCTAGCGAAAAACCTTGAGCATTTGTATCAGGTAGATCATACGAAGCGCCGGAAAATCAGTTCTTTGGGGCTGCCAATTTTCAAGCATGCCCTCGACCAAATAGAATGGGAACCTCGAGCTGACGAGCCGCTTGTTATAACCGAGCTACGTGAGACTTTGTTTTGGGCTTCATTCATCCTGGGTTCAGAGCAGATTGCCAATCTCATGAGAACAAAATTTCAAGCCTATTTGATGGGTCGTTCTGTTCACAGAGATATTCTAGGCATGGTACTGAAGATCGGCATTGCTGTACTTGATGTCCCGCTTTCCAAGCTTTGGTCGCTGGCAATCAATCCTGAATGCGCAGAAGCTGAGCGCATTATGATCCTGGAGGCCCTGGGGGTTCTCCCCGATCGAACGAGCCTGATAGAACTGTTGGAAAAGAATCTGACTGAAATTCCCGCCAGCCTGCAATTCTACATGATCAACGCGACTGCGCAAAACATACCTGCGGTGGGTTTGATGTGGGAGTGGTTACGGGATCATTTTGCCCATATCGAAGCGTATCCTTTGCATGTTGTTGAACGCATCCTTGTCACGCTGATCCCTGTTTGCGGTTTAGGGCATCAGAATGAAGTGTTGAGGCACCTGACCGATTTCACGAAACGCCAGCCACGCTCTTTAGATAGCGTGAATATGGCTTTAGAACTGTTGATTGTAAATCACCATTTGAGGAGTAACTAAAATGACTTATGCATGGCGAGAACACTATTTAGATATTGACCTGACATCTGGAGAAATTTCAGTAAAATCTTTATCCCGTGATCTGCTCATTCAAACGATTGGGGGCACGGGTTTGGCTGCCCAATTGATCTATGAACACATTCCGCTTCCTGCTGATCCATTGGGTCCAGAAAACGTTTTGGTGTTCGCTGCAGGCCCACTCAGCGGAACCACCTGGGCTGGCACAGGGCGTCTGGTGGTAGCGGGTATTTCACCGCTGACTGGCATCTGGGGTGAAGCCTCCGTAGGAGGATACTTTTCCACGCACCTGAAACGCTGCGGCTATGATGCCATCGTTTTTCGAGGAAGCTCCCCCAAGCCGGTGATGCTCGTGATGCAGGATGATCAGGCCGAACTCCGGTCAGCAGAACACCTTTGGGGGATGGAGGCGTATGATACTGAAGATGCCATCCAATCTCATTACGCCAATTCTGAAGTGATTGCTATTGGCCCGGCAGGAGAAAACCTGGTGCCCCTGGCTTCCCTGGTACATCACAAAGGCAACAATATCGCCGCACGCTGTGGGTTGGGTGCAGTGGCAGGGAGCAAACGCCTTAAGGCTATTGTCGCAAAAGGAGAGATAGATGTTCCCATTGCTGACCCTGAGGCTTTCAACCAACTCAAACGTGAAGCCATCAAACTCTTCAACGCCCACGATTTCATTCAGGTGATCCGGCAAGGGGCTGGCACAGCCGCCGCGACCCCCATGTCCATTGAAATGGCAGACCTTACGGCCAAAAATTGGGATCTCGAAGTAAGCGATTGGGGACCGGAAGAAGTTCAAAAGATCACCGGGCCGGCCATGAAAGCCCAATTCCCATCCAAGAAAGATACCTGCTACGCCTGCCCGGTGGCCTGTAAGTGGACGGTAGATGCCCCTCAAATAGATGGGGGTCATGGCCATTTGTCTGGACCGGAATATGAAAGTCTGGCAGGATTAGGGTCGCAAGTGAAGGTCAATGACACGCTGGCTGTTATCCAGTCCTGTGACCTGTGCAACCGCTTGGGTATGGATACGATCAGCACCGGCGCGACAATTGCCTGGGCCTTGGAAGCCCATGATAATGGAGTTCTTCCTGAAAAATATCTGGATGCAGACCTGGATCTGAAATGGGGGGACGCTGACCTGATTTTAGAGTTGGTGAGGCGGATTGGAGAGAAACGCCCGGGATTGGGGGCACTGCTCTCCCAAGGAACACGCCGGGCAGCTGAAACCATCGGCGCGGGATCCGAATTTGCCATCCAGGTCAAAGGATTAGAACTACCCTTTCATCACCCAAGAGCCTTGCGCGGACTCGAAATTGCCTACGCAACACTCCCCCGAGGTGCCACCCACAACGAAGAGGGTGTTTCGTGGGATTTTGATGACATCACTTTGGAAGATTGGGTAGGTACCAGCATTTCGGGTATGAATCTTTCGGGTGCCAGGAATTCGTTGGTCTATTGTCAGTTTTTGGCTGGTGCTCTGAACCCTGAATATACCGCTCGACTACTAACCGCCGTCTCTGGTGTTGAGTACACGCCAGAAGCCCTGCGGCGTGCTGGAGAGCGAAGCTGGTATCTGCGACGGGCCTTCAATTTGAAGCTGGGCGTTGATTTGAGCTCAGATACATTGCCCAAGCGCATCATCCGCCAGCTTGAAGAAAGTCATGCTACCTTGAAAGATTTCGATGCAACGTTGCGTGAATTCTATAAACAGCGTGAGTTAGATGAGCGGGGTGTGCCTTCAGCGCAGAAATTGGCTGAAATTGGTTTGGAAACGTTGATTAGTGATTTGGATGCAAGATAATCTTCGAGCAGCTATATTACTATCTATTTGTTAAGTAAATGCCGGAAAGAATTCCAAAATAAATTGTGAGAAAATACCGGCATTTACACAGGTTTTGCGGTGAAACCGGTCAGTTTTATTTCAAGCCACAAACCGCAAAACACTTAATACCTTTTATTGGAGTATTTATGGCAAAAATATTTGGAGCTCAAGCCATTGTAAAATGTCTGGAACGAGAAGGAATTGAAGTTGTTTTTGGTATTCCTGGCTTGTATAACATGCCCATTTTTGACGCCCTGTACCGCCATCCAACCATCCAGGTGGTCACGGTGCGTCACGAACAGGGAGCAGCCTTTATGGCCGATGGATATGCGCGTGCCACCGGTAAATTCCCTGCGATCATTCCGCTACCCGGTCCCGGCCTGACAAATGCGATGACGGGTATTGGGGAAGCTTTCTACGATTCGTCGCCCATGCTGGTGTTGGTAACGCAAGTGAATCGTGATTTTATCAATATCGATGCCGGTCTGCTACATGAGATGACCAACCAGTTTGAGATGTTGGAACCGCTCACCAAGTACGGCGAACGCATTCAAAATGGCACTGAAATATCAGATGTTTTTCATCGAGTAATGTCAAAATTGCGCTCAGGACGGCCTCGCCCAGTGCAAATCGAAATCCCCCGTGATATTCAAGTAGAGATGGTAGACTGGACCGATGAAATGGAAAACCTGCCACTTGCTAGAATGGAACGTGCCCAACCTACAATGGATCAGATCAAAACCGCTGTGGCCGCTTTGCATGCAGAACGCCCTCTAATTTATGCTGGGGGTGGTGTAATTAGCAGCGAAGCGAGTACTGAGTTGGTCGGCTTAGCCGAGCGTTTAGGTGCTCCTGTGTTGACGACGGGTATGGGCGTTGGCTCTATACCCAGCGATCACCCTCTGGCTTGCGGGGTTGCTTGGATTGCCTCAGCAGATATCCGTCCCCTGGTAGAAGCTTGTGATGTGTTTTTGGCAGTTGGAACTCGTTTCAATCAGGGAATGACTCATGATTGGAACTTGCCGTTGCCAGCAACTACGATCCGGATTGATATTGATGCCAAGGAAATTGAACGCAATCTCCCTATGCAGCAGAAGCTGGTTGGTGATGCAAAAGCCACATTGGCGAACATCGATGATGAATTACAGCGTAAAGGAGTTCAGAGACAGGGGGAAATCCACCCTGCCTTGGCGGGTGCCCGACTTGAATTTCGGGTAGCTCTCAAGGCTAGAGTTGGTGGGACTACCCCCTGGATGCAAGCCCTACGCCAAACGCTGCCAAACAACACGATACTAAGTTGCGATATGTCCCTCTTCTGGGCCGATATGCTGGGAATCTTCCCTATCTATCAGCCGCGAACGATGATGTTTCCGTGGGGATTCGGCACCTTGGGGTTTGCAGTTCCAGAGGCCATCGGAGCAAAGTTTGCCAAGCCCGATCAGCCTGTAGTTGCCATTTGTGGTGATGGAGCATTCTTGTTTACGAGTTCCGAATTAGCTACTGCGGTCCAATATGGATTGAATATTCCAATTATCATCCCCAACAACAACGCCTACGGTATGATCAAAGTCCAGCAGCGCGATCAGTTCGATGAGCAGTTTATGGCTGTCGATCTGGTCAACCCTGATTTTGTAAAACTAGCCCAGGCATTTGGCGCGCATGGAGAATTGGTAACAACGCCTGAGCAATTAAGCGATGCCCTCGGGCGAGCCATGGCGGTTGATAAACCTACGATTATTGAAATCCCTTGGCGATGGACCTGGGGAGCGGAGGAATAATTATGACCAAGAAAACATACGTTCAAGGCCGTTCAATTGAAGAAGCACAGGTGCTATCTGGGATGACACACATCATTAAGGTAGGTTCCAACGAAAACGTCTTAGGCGCGTCACCCAAAGCCCAGGATGCCATCACAGCTGCCCTGGCGGATGCTCATCTTTACCCTGATCGACACGAAGATGCTTTGTTGGGTAAACTAGCGAAACGCATTGGTGGGGGCTTGAAGATCGAGAATTTTATTTCTGGTAATGGCTCTTGCGATGTGCTGCGCATGATCACCCAGTCCTTCATCGGGCCAGGTAAAAAATCGTTGATTACGGCACCGACCTTCAGTATGTACGAGCTGCTGACTGAGATGTTCGGCGGGGAGGCGTCCTTTGTCCCATTGAATGATTTCACCGTTGACCTGGACGCCCTGGCGGAGGCTGTCGATGACGATGTTGCCCTGATCTTTGTCTGCAATCCCAACAACCCCACGGGCACCTTCGTGACCCATTCTCAGGCGGCTGAGTTCCTCGCAAAACTACCCAAAGGTGTGATCACAGTTTTCGATGAGGCCTATATGGATTTCACCGATGACCCACAATTCCCCCGTGTGACGGAGTTCATAGCCGCGGGTTATGATGTCTTGGTGACACGCACTTTCTCGAAACTGCATGGTTTGGCTAGTTTGCGGGTCGGCTACGGTTTTGGTCGCCTGGATCTGATGGACCAGGTCCGCCAGCACAAGCTTCATTTCAACAGCGGCCGCCTGGCCTACCTGGGTGCTGCGGCGGCGGCAGAAGACGAAGCCTTTATTCAAGAAAGCCTGGCAATGGTGGTGAATGGACGCCATTATTTTTATCGCGCCTTCGATGAGATCGGCATCCATTATTTGCCCACCCAGAGCAACTTTATTTTCCTGACAGATTTGCCTATGGACGCAAATTATATTTGTGATGAAGCCATGCAGCGCGGCGTGATCCTGAGGCCTACCAATCCCTTTGGCCTGCCCGATAATATCCGCATCACCATCGCCCGTCAGGCCGAGAATGAACGCGTTGTCCAAGTGATCCAGGAGATCATTACGCAATGAACGACGCTGGCGGGGCATACCTTACTACGGATGACGTCCGTCGAAGATTGCATCAGGCACTCGAAGGAGGTTTCTCTGAGGCCAGGGTATTGGTGCTGATCCCCGACCACACGCGCAGCCTGCCCTTGCCTATGCTGTTCCGCTTGTTGGTGGATGTGCTGCACGATGCTCGTCAGTTGGATTTTATGGTCGCCCTGGGGACTCACCCCCAGTTGGAGGATGATCAACTCTGTACCCTGGTGGGGATCAGCCCCGAGGAGAGGATGTCTGCCTTCGGGCATGTGGGATTGCGAAACCATGCCTGGGACGATCCAGCAGCCCTGGTACAAATCGGTACCTTGCCCCAAGAGCAAATCCAGGAAATTGCTGGCGATCGCTGGCACCCTACCCTGGGAGGTGATGTGCCTGTCAGGATCAACAAGGCGGCTTTGGAATACGATCAGATCATCATCTTGGGCCCGACGTTCCCGCATGAAGTGGTCGGGATGTCTGGGGGCGCCAAATACCTTTTCCCTGGAATTTCAGGTCCGGAAATGATCAATGTGACCCATTGGCTGGGCGCGCTGGCGGGTGTGATCGATACCATCGGTGTCATGGACACGCCCGTGCGCAAGATGATCCATGCAGCCACGGAGCATCTTTCTACACCTGTCACGCTGGTTGCCATGGTTGTGTATGGAGATGGACTTGCTGGCATGTTCATCGGTGACCACATCTCGGCCTGGGAGTCTGCGGCTGCGCTTTCATCGCAGCGGCATATCCTGTGGTATGACAAGCCCTTTCAGCAGGTGCTCTCCTGCGCGCCGCCGATGTACGACGAACTCTGGACGGCAGCCAAAGCGATGTACAAAATCGAGCCGGTGGTGGCCGATGGTGGCGAAGTCATCATTTACGCGCCACATTTAGATTCCGTCAGTCATGTGCACGGTGAATATATTAAGGATGCCGGCTATCATGTGCTGGAGTACTTTATCAAGCAATGGCCACGTTTCGAGCATATTCCCTTGGGGGTGCTGGCGCACTCCACCCATGTGCGCGGCGCGGGACGGTTTGAAAATGGAATGGAGGTACCCAAGGTGAAGGTGACCCTGTCCAGCCAAATCTCACATGAAATTTGTGACCAAATTTCTCTGGGTTATAAGAATCCAGCTGAGATTGATGTCAATTTGTGGAAAGATCGCGAAGCTGAAGGAATTTTATTTGTCCCCAAGGCTGGCGAAATGCTGTATCGTGTAAAAAAATAAATAATCAGTATTATGCTAAGGAGTATGAATTATGACGAAAGCTGATTTTGGCCTGATCGGCCTGGCAGTAATGGGACAAAATCTTGTCCTGAACATGAATGATAATGGGTACAAAGTCGCGGTCTATAACCGCACTGTTTCCAAAGTTGATGAGTTTATCAATGGCAATGCTAAAGGGACAGAAGTGGTGGGAACCCACTCGATTGAAGAACTGGCGAGTGTTTTAAAACGGCCGCGCCGGGTGATGCTGCTGGTCAAAGCTGGCAAACCAGTGGACGATTTTATCGACCTGTTGATCCCATACTTGGAGGAAGGCGACATCATTATTGATGGCGGCAACTCTAATTACAATGACTCCATCCGCCGCACCGCATATGTTGAGTCAAAAGGCCTGCTCTATATTGGCACGGGGGTTTCCGGTGGAGAAGAAGGCGCTCGGTTTGGCCCCTCGATCATGCCGGGAGGATCTCCAGAAGCCTGGTCCTACGTCAAAGAGATTTTCCAGGCGGTAGCGGCCAAGGTGGATGATGGCGCACCCTGCTGCGATTGGGTCGGTGAAAATGGTGCTGGTCACTATGTCAAGATGACCCACAATGGCATCGAGTACGGCGATATGCAGCTTATCTGCGAGGCCTACGATTTGATGAAAAATCTTTTAGGCATGAGCAACCAGGAGATGCATGAAGTCTTTACCGAGTGGAATGAGGGCAAACTGGATTCTTATTTGATCGAGATCACTCGCGATATTCTAGGCTACCAGGATGAAAATGGTGAGTATGTGATCGATAAAATCTTGGATACAGCCGGACAAAAAGGCACCGGCAAATGGACTGCGATCTCTGCCTTGGAGATGGGTATCCCATTGACTTTGATCAGCGAGGCTGTATTGACGCGCTTCCTATCGGCCCTGAAACCAGACCGGGCAGAGGCGTCAGAAACGTTAACTGGTCCATTAGCCGCTTTCGATGGCGATAAGCAGTTCTTCATTCAAGAGATCCACGATGCCCTCTATGCATCTAAGATTATGTCGTACACTCAGGGTTATATGTTGATGCGCTCTGCAGCGGCGGAGTATGACTGGAACCTCAATTATGGCGGTATCGCCCTGATGTGGCGCGGCGGTTGCATCATCCGTTCGGTCTTCCTGGGTAAGATCAAAGAAGCGTTCGATAAAGACTCGGATCTGACTAACTTGCTCTTTGACGATTATTTCAAGATGGAAGTCGATGCAGCTCAATCTGGATGGCGTCGCGTCATTGCAAAGGCTGTGGAGGTAGGTATACCAGTCCCGGCAATGTCGAGTGCGCTAGCCTTTTACGACGGCTATCGTCGTGAGCGTCTCCCCGCCAATTTGCTCCAAGCCCAACGAGATTACTTTGGTGCCCATACCTACGAGAGGGTAGATAAACCCCGCGGCGAATTCTTCCACACCAATTGGACCGGCACCGGAGGTGATGTGACTTCGAGCACCTATAACGCGTAGGATTGTACACCGTACAATCCTTTAACCACTGAGAAAGTTGGTGATGTCTGCGAAACGATCTGTCCTTGCTAAACAGCATCATCAAAATTTAGGTAATAGAATTTTCTATGCAAAATTGGAGAATGTAATGAATTACGGACTAAACCTACAACCTGAGGGCAAACTCGACTTGGTCTCGTTGGGCGCGCTTAATCATCGCGTGGATTCGGGGGTCATCCCATTCAGTAAAGCCACGGAGTGGAAGGTGCACCCCAGCGGGGGCGAATACAATGTGGCCGCGAATCTGGCAAACTGCTTTCGCCTGCGTACGGGGATCGCCTCCGCCATGGTCAGGTATCCAATTGGGGATCTGATTGCGGAGCGGGTGAGCTTGATGGGGATCAGGCCATTCTATAAATACTTCGAGCACAATGGCGTCAATGGCCCTAATATGGCCACCATTTATAGCGATCGCGGCTATGGCGTGCGCGCTCCCGTAGTGTTCTACAACCGCGCAAACGAAGCCGGGGCCAAGCTCAAACCGGGGGATTTCGAATGGAGCACGATCTTCGATGGCGGTGTGCGCTGGTTCCACAGCGGCGGTATTTTCGCAGCATTATCGGAGACCACGGGAGAAACAATCATCGAAGGAATGAAGTCGGCCAAAGCAGCCGGAGCAGTGACCTCCTTTGATTTGAACTATCGCGGCAAGTTGTGGAATATCTGGGGTGGGTTGGAGAAAGCGCAGGATGTCATGAGAAGGATTGTCGAGCACGTTGACGTGATCGTAGGCAACGAAGAAGACTTACAGTTAGGCCTAGGCATTCCTGGTCCTGAAGTTGAGTCCACGTCCAAGCTGGACCCGAGTGCGTTCTTTGGGATGATCGACAAGGTATTGGATGTTCATCCGCAGGTCAAGGTGGTAGCGACCACGTTACGCGAGGTTCATTCCTGCGTCCATCATTCATGGAGCGCAGTGGCCTGGATCAATGGGGATACCTATGTCGCGCCCACGGCCGAATTACACATTCTGGACCGAGTTGGCGGGGGTGATGGCTTTGCTTCGGGATTCTTCTATGGCTTGCTTTCAGGAGAAGCGCCGCAAGATGCGGTCAATCTTGGTTGGGCGCATGGCGCACTGTTGACCACCTTCCCTGGGGACACAACCATGGCAACTATGGAGCAGGTCCGGGCGTTTGCTCAGGGCGGATCAGCGCGTATTCAACGGTGATTTCAAATTCGTCGAGACATTAGTTTTCCTTCTCCTTGATAGCGATCCTCATCGTGGGTTGATGGGGATCGCTGCTTTTAAGAATTTGGTTTTGGTCACGAAGAATCTATTCTCAAAGAGCAGGAGAATCTTCGTTCGCCTTCGATGTGCCTTCGGCAGCTCAGAGTGACCGCCGAAGGTGTTCAGACACTTTCCGATAAATTCTTATGACAGAGAACCCCCGCCAAGCGGGAAAAGGAAAGAACCGGAATAATACGCATGAGAGGAAATTGCCTCCACAATATTATGCGCATAGCCATCATAGAGAGAGATAATCAATGCTGCTAAAAACTTGTCTCGACAGAAGGATTTAAATGAGATAGCGCACCATGTGGTGCGCTATCTCGATTTATGGTCCCAATTTTTGCCGATATAATCAGGTGGGTAACTGTGCCACGCGGTCTTTCAAATGATCCAAGATTGATTCGAACTGACGCAAGTTCTCCAAGATGGCAAAGTGTTCTCCGGATTGAATGATATCTTCGACAACCTGCTCCACGTTTATTTTGTGATCGGCAAAGTATTTCTTGTTCCCAAAAAACTTTGACACTGAAACAACGCGTCTGAAGACGATCTGTTCTGGGGCCGGGAGGGAATCTTGGTTGGTTAGTCGTGCCTTGTCCTTTGGGGTAGTTTCTTCCTTAACTAAATTGCCAGAACGTTGATCAAGGATCATCTTCAAAGCGGCATCGATGTCCTCCTCACCAGAAATTCTCTCCAATTCAGATCCAGAGAGATCGAACTCGATTGTGAGCTTGATCAGTTTTTCCCAACCGGCAGCAGCATGAGAGATGATCTCGCGCAGTTGTTTCTCGGTGAGGCGATGGGTTTCAGCTAAAGACAAGAGTGCATCAGGGATGTGCAAGATTTGCAGTTTACGCACTAGATGCTGGCGCTTATGTCCAATGATGTTTTCGAGTTTTGGCCAGAATCCACGTGGTAGACGTTTGCGACCAGCAAGTAATTCATTTGCTGGTCGTAGGGCAATACGGAAATAGGCATTGCTTCCCGAGACTACACCCCGGGCAATCTCACTTCCGGGTGTCACACCGAGCTGAGCGAGATACAATCGCGCTATCTGACGGGCATCGCCAACCGCACTTAGAGTTTCAGTTTGTATGTTTTCAATAGCCTGTCGGATGGGATTTAGCTCGTCGAGCAAGACCGCGTGGATGGTTCTTTCCTCTGAGACTCCCTCGACCACCGAAAGCCATTTTGCCCAGAAGCGCCTTTCGCCAGATTCGATGCGCCAGACAAATGAGCCATCCTTGCAGTAATGTTTGGCAACGTTGACTGGGTTGATCTGGCCCTGATCCAGCATTGATGCACCCATTAGACGATATTCATCAAGCTGGCTGGCAATTTTTGGATTCGTCTTGCCAGCCATAACCCAGGCCTGAGCTGCTTTTTCAGCGCTGATATTTTTTGATAGTAATTTCCCCCGGATTTCACCTGGCAGCACATGACGGGGATTCCATGGGTCTGGTTCGATGACATCCAGTGATAAAACCTTGATGCGTTGATCGACGGGAAGGCCGGATTGGCTATTTTGTTCGAACCCAATATCTGTCGAACCATCCAGAATTTCAACTTCACCCTCGGTCACCGATAATACTGAAAGTGGGTCTACTTGGTAACGGGAAGGTTTTTTAGCCATGGTTTTGCCTCTGGTTGTTGTGGATTCTGGCGATGATTTCTTGTACCACTTTGCCGTAAGCTTTAGCACTTGAAGAGCGTTTGTTGAAAGTATGCAAGTCTACGCTGGCGGAGAAACTATCTGGGATGGCTGAGTTGATCGGGATCACTGTTTCAAAGAGCGCGTAGGGAAAATTCTCTTGCATTAGTTTCAGTGATTCCTCGGAAGATAATACGCGTTTTCGATAAAATGTCCCCAGCAATCCCAAAATTTTCGGTGAGTCTAGTTTCAATCCAATTTGAACTTCTTTTATTAATTGCAAAGTCCTAGAGATGGCTTCTAATCCAAGAAAATCCAAGTTCACTGGGATGAGCCCATAGTCTGCTGCAGCAAGTGCATTTTGCATCAGAACATCATTGGCGGGTGCAGTGTCGATAATAATAAATTGGTAATCTGGAGTTAGATGTTGGAGAACTCTGCCGAGTCTACGCTTGCAACCAGGTTGAGAGATCAACTTCTCGCGCATTATTCCGAGGGATTGACGGCTCGAGGGGATGTAATGGAGATGCTGAGGATTCCAGGGACTGGGCTCGACAAATTCATGGGGATTTAATCGGTCTTCGTTATCGTCGAGCAGCACAGCGAGATTTTTCGTTCGAGAAACGGTTTTATATTGACCCACGGCGTTTGCTGCAGTGCTTTGAGGGTCAATATCGATCAATAAAGTTCGCCAACCACAATTTGAGCCCCAGCGAGCGAGACCGGAGGCGATATTGATTGCTGTGGCGGTTTTTCCGGCGCCTCCTTTTTCTACAACAATGGTTATTATATTCCCGCCCTCGATGTTTGAGAGATACGACAGTGTTTCTTCGGGGGAAGATAAACTCATTTATTTATGTGTTCTCCAATCACTTTTTGGCCAAGTGAATGTCATTCTATTCGATTTTATTACGCCTTGTCAAACAAGTGGATTTTTTTGGGTCTATTTACTACGCCAATTCACAGGATTTCACGGTGATATTTATGTACGTGAATTACGTGGATCTCATGATTTTTTCTGCGAAATAAGAGGCGTGAGACCCGAACCGCGTGACAGCTTCGCTTGGAGTCGAAGTGGTTCTCTAGGAATTGCTGGGGTGATCCCCCAGAGACCCGTCGAAGTGGCAGCGGCACTGAAATTGAGATAAGTTATAATCAAAAATGATGAAACAGGAAATTAGGACACAATTTGATCAAACTCTTTGGGTTTGGCAGTGTGTGTGGTTTTTTTTCTTGACGCTTTTTTTGGGGATGAGCGCTGTTTATTTGTGGCTCCCCCTTGATGGCGCGGCTGGGGACACATCAAGTTTTTCACCGGATGGATTTCTGATCCAGTGGCTGTTAGAAGAGCGGCCTAGTGGGTTGCGGGAGGGGGACGTAATTATTCGCATGGATGGACACACTGTCGAGGAATGGCTTCGTGGAGAGCCACTTGGTCCCAAAGGGCGGGTGGGCGGGATCGTTACGTACGAAGTGCTGCGGGAAAGTCAGCCTCTCGAACTCCAGATCAAATTAGCTCCCGTTGCGTTCAGGGCGGTGCTGGACCGTTGGGCTCCACAATTGCTCATCGTCTTGTGTTTTTTCGTTATCGGCAGCGTTATTTTCTGGATGCGACCCTTCGAACCGGCTGCTCGCTGGCAGATGCTCTTCTGTGTTTTATTGGCTTTACAGTATTGGATCGATGGTTACAATATCCAGCCTGGAACGCTTCTTTGGGGCTGGCCGTTCTGGTTTCACTTGGCGCTGGAGAATTTTTCCTGGTTCCTGGCATATGCGTCACTGCTGATGTTCTCCTTGGTCTTTCCACAACCAAATATGTTGATCAAGCGCTTCCCCCGGCTGGTGACCTGGATTGTCTTGACCGCTGGAATTATTGTTCAATTAGCGGCCTATCTTTCAGCACCTACTTTCGCCTCTGCACTTAGTTTGGGCAGTAGGGTTAGCTTTTTCCCTGTAGTGGTACAACTGGCATTGGCAGTGGGGTTCTCTATCCATTCAGGGTTTGCGAATCGTGACCCAGTTTCCCGCGCACAGATTAAGTGGATATTGGCTGGATGTAGTGTGCCGCTGGTGGTGGCGGTTGCTGGATACAGTCTGCCGTTAGCGCTTAGTGGTCGACCGCTTGTGTCGCGTGAAGTATCTATGTTTTCATCGGTCTTAGCGCCGCTGTCTTTTGCTGCGGCTGTCTTACGCTACCGCATTTTCGATATTGAGTTCATCATCAATCGCGGACTGGTTTATGGTACGCTCACAGCTCTCCTGGGTGGCATCTATGTGCTCATTGTGCGCGGGCTGACGCTGGTGGCACAGGCAGTGGTGGCGACCAGCAACGAGACATTGATCATTTTCATCGCTACGATGAGCATTGCCCTGGCATTTGCTCCACTGCGTGAGCGCGTACAGGTATGGATAGACCGCGCTTTCTACCGTAGTAAGGTGAACTACCAACGTTTGCTTCCCGAGTTAAGTGGTCAACTGGCGACGAATATCATACTTGAAAAGCTTACTCCATTGCTTTCGGTGGAGATCCCCAACCGCCTCCAGATCGCCAATGCCGAATTGCTGGTGCTTGACTCAGCAGGGCAGGAATTGGTTTCTCCCATCGGCGATCGAGTTGGAAATCAATCTCAGAAAGGGTTCAGCTTGCCGCTGGAACATCCCTTGATCGAGCATCTCCGCTGTACCAATCTTCCGCTGCTTCGCTCCCAAGAAAAACATTTGCCGGAGCAGGCTACGAATTTTCTCGAAGAGCACGAGATTGAACTCAGTATTCCTCTTACCGTTGGAGGTGATGAAGACAATTCAGAGCCAATGGTAGGCTTATATAACCTTGGACCCAAACTATCAGGAATCCCATACTCACCGAATGAACTGCAACTCCTCACCGTTTTGGGAAAACAGGCTGCGATTTCTGTAGAGAATGCTCGTCTCTATCGTGAGGTTGAGAATTACAGCCGAACTTTGGAGCAGCAAGTACAAGTGCGAACAAAGCAATTGGAAGAGGCGAAGGAGGCCGCCGAAATCGCCAACCGCGCCAAGAGTACTTTCCTGACAACTATGAGCCACGAACTGCGCACGCCGCTCAACAGTATTTTGGGGTATGCTCAGATTGTGCAGCGCGACCCTGACACAAGTACGAAGCAAGCAAGGGGGATCAGGACCATTGAGTCCAGCGGCCGACATCTGCTCTCGCTGATCAACGATGTTTTGGATTTATCCAAGGTCGAAGCAGGGGCAGTAGATCTCATCCCAACGGATTTCCATTTCCCGGCTTTCCTACATGGCATTGGCGAGATCGTGCGGGTGCGCGCTGAGCGCAGAGGGATCGATTTCGTTATTCGGCTTTCAGACGCGCTACCCCAATATGTACGTTCTGATGAAAGACGTCTGCGACAGGTATTGTTGAATCTGCTAGGAAATGCGGTAAAGTTCACTGATCAGGGCCGGGTTAAATTGACGGTTCAACGTGTACCTGGAAACAAGGGAGCAGGGAAGAAAGTGAATGGTTCGCCTCTACACCCCAGCACCCCAGCTCCCATGCTTCGTTTCGAAGTGGAAGACTCCGGCATTGGCATCTCGACTGAAGAACTAAAGGATATTTTCGATCCCTTTGTCCAGGTTGGAGAAGGGGTTCGGCAGTACGAAGGAACGGGGTTGGGTTTGGCCATCAGCCATAATCTGGTGGAGTTAATGGGCGGTGAACTGAATGTCGAGAGCCAGCTTGGGAACGGCAGTCGCTTCTGGTTCGAGTTGAAAATGCCCATCGCAGAACAAGGGGTGATGGCAGAAAAAAAACCAGTAGGTAAGGTATGGTTATTCGATAGCGAGCCTCCCAAAATCCTGGTTGTGGACGACCGCTGGGAGAACAGGGCTGTCTTCAGAGATTTATTGTCTCCCATGGGACTCGAAATCCACGAAGCTGAGAATGGCCAGGAAGGCCTGGAACGTTTTCACGAAGTCCATCCCGCGCTGGTGATCGTCGATCTGATCATGCCAGTGATGGATGGATTCGAATTCATTCGCCGGGCTAAGGCAAGCCCCAAGCAGGGTAATACGCCCATTATAGCAACTTCGGCTAGTATCTACGAAGAAGATCAGAAACGGAGTCTTCTGGCTGGTGGGGATGCTTTCTTGCCCAAGCCAGTAAACGCAGAATTGTTGATGGCGCAATTGGGTGGCTTGTTAGAATTGGACTGGGAGACCATTGGTGAACGTGATCTCGCATCCAATGTAGAAGATACGATAGACATCTCCCTTCCGAAAAAGGATATCTTGGAGACGCTGCTAGAATTGGCAACCATCGGTGATATCGAAGAACTCAGGGATATGCTGAAGACATTACGTCGTGAAGATGAAACCCTGAAACCATTTGTGCAAAAGATGCAAGAATTGGCACAGGGATACAGACAGGAGAGCATCATTCAGATGCTGCAAATCAAACTCCAAGAGAGATAATATGACCAATGAAATCAACGGAACCATACTCGTTGTCGATGACGAGGCCGCTAATTTGGGAGTTTTGTTCGAGTTTCTGCACGCTGCCGGTTTCAAAGTTCTGGTGGCAGAGAATGGTCGCAGGGCAATTGAGACTGTGGAACGTGTTAATCCCGATATCATTTTACTCGATATCAAGATGCCAGATATCGATGGCTTTGAAGTCTATCGACAATTGAAAGAGCGCGGTCTTACTGAAGATATGTCTGTGATCTTCCTGAGCATTCTAGCAGAGACCGAGGATATCATCCGGGGCCTTGATATGAACGCGGTTGATTACATCACCAAGCCCTTACATCCTCAGGAAGTTGTCGCACGTGTGCAGAAGCACCTGGCAGTAAGAAATTTACACTATGAGTTGGAGGAAAAGAATGCGCAACTGACTCGCGAGATCGAAGAACGCAAAGCAGCCGAGAAGGCACTACGTGTTGAGCGCGATAGCTTCATAAACATTCTAGAAAGCATGCCAGATGGGATCTACATCGTTGATCAAGATTATATGGTGCAATATACCAACCCGGTGTTAGAAGCAGAATTCGGAATGGTGTCTGGTCAAAGATGCTTTGAATATTTTCATGACCTAGAAGATGTTTGTTCTTGGTGCAAAAATGAGAGAGTGTTCTCAGGGGAAACGATACGATGGGAATGGGAATTTGAGAAAAACAAGAAAACCTACGATCTGATCGATACTCCCCTGAAGAATGCCGATGGAAGCGTTTGGAAAATTCAAATCTTCAGGGATGTTACCGAGCGAAAACAAATCGAAGAATCGCTGGCTGAAAAGACCGACTATCTGGATAGCATTATGCGCAGCGCTACTGAGGATGCAATTGTTACTACAGATACCGATTATCGAATAACATATTTCAATCCAATGGCCTGATTGACTGACAAATCTTTTAGGGAGTGCTCCCCAAAACCTAGAAAATAG